>NZ_SMLA01000026.1:0-79224 GCF_004349225.1 Saccharopolyspora karakumensis | reverse complement strand
CTTCCACCGGACGGGAGCGGGGCGGGAACCGCGGTACGTGCAACCGCGGTTCCCGCCCCGGAAGGCCCGGCTCTAGAAGCCGGAGACGTCGAGGAGGGGTTCCTGGGTTCCGTCGGGGTCTTGCGACGGCCAGGTCCAGTCCTTCGTTCCGGCTGCCTGCAAGGCGTTCTTGACCTGCTCCGGGGAGGCGGTCGGGTTGGTCGCCTTGTGGAGGGCGGCGCCTCCCGCCACGTGCGGTGTGGCCATGGAAGTCCCGGAAATCGTGTTGTAGGTGCCGTTGGGCCAGGTGGAGTTGATGCACACGCCCGGTGCGATCAGGTCGACGTCGGCGCCGAAGTTGGAGAAGTCGGCGAAGGTGTCGTCCTCATCGTCCCGGCAGGTCGCCGGAGCGCCGCCGCCCGGCCGGCCGTTGAAGTCGGCCAGCGCGCTGACCGTGATGACCTCGTCGTAGGCGGCCGGCGTGCTGTCCTTGGCGTCGGCGGCGTCGTTGCCCGCGGCGACCGCGAAGGTGACGCCGGCCGAGACCGCGCGGCAGATGGCCTGGTGCTCGGAGTCGCCGTTGCTGCGACCGCACTGACCGTCGTCGGAGCCCGCACCGCCGAGACTCATGTTGGCCACGTCGATCTGCCCGGCGTTGGCCGCGACGTAGTCGATTCCGCAGACCACGTCGGCCGTGGTGCCCACGCCCGCGTCGTTGAGGACCTTGACCGGCCAGATCCGCGCGCCCGGGGCCACGCCGACGACGCCGTCGCCGTTGTCGAGCGCGCCGATCGTGCCCGCGACGTGGGTGCCGTGGCCGTGGCCGTCCTCCGGAGGCAGTATCGGCAGCGTGCAGTTCTTTCCGCCCACCACGTTGAGGTCCGGGTGGTCGCTGTCCACGCCGGTGTCGATGACCGCGACGTCGACGTCGGTGCGCTGATCGGTGCCGTCGATCCCGGCGGTCGGGCTCGCGTCGGCGTTGGCGCGGTCGACTCCGGTGGGCAACGACTGCGAGGTGCTGCGCACCTGGCGGACCGGCTCCACCCAGGCCACGTCGGGATCGGCCGCGATGCGGTCGCGCGACTGCTCGCTCATCCGGCCGGAGTAGCCCTTCAACGCCGACTGGTAGAGGTGCCCGACCTTGGCGCCGTTGTCCTGGGAGTGCTTGTCCGCCTTGGCCTTCGCGTCGGTGCCGTCCTTGAGCACCACGATGTAATCGCCCTCGGGCGCGGGCGCGGCCTGCGCGGTCAGTCCCGTCGCACCCGCTAACGCGCAGGCCAGCAGGATCGCCGTGGTTCGTCTTCGCATCGAAACCCCTCCGTTGATCCGACCTCTCGCCGACCACGACGGCATGCGACATCAACTCACGACGGCAGACCACCCAGTCGGTACGAGCATGGCTGAAGACCATGACACGCGAGGTGTCCCATGTCCATATCTCGATCACCCAAAACCGTTGTCATGGTTGCTATTTCGACACCCGCACCTCCACTTTTTACGATTCACCAGTAATGTTCGGTCGAACAATCGGACGATTCCCTTCCGATCCATGACTTTCGGACGACCCGTCGTCGCATCACGCGGGAGAAGATCTCAGGTGAAGGGCCGGAGAACCCGGCCCCGCGGGTATTGCGCGCGGCGCAGCGATCTGGCGACGCTCTTCGCGTCCGGAGAATTCCTGCGCGAGGAGTGCGTCGTGGTCACGTTAGGCACGTGGAATCTGGAGAACCTGTTCCGCCCGGGCAGCGACGGCGGGCCCGACTCCGCCCAGGAGTACCAGGCCAAGCTCGACTCGCTGGCCGCAACCATCACCGAGATCGCACCGGACGTGCTGGCCGTGCAGGAGGTCGGCGACCCCGAGGCGCTCGCGGACCTGGTCGGCAAGCTCGAAGGCCGGTGGCACACCGAGCTCGCCGAACCCGACGGTCGCGGCATCCGCGTCGGCTTCTGCTCCCGGCACCCGCTGAACGACCTCGCTCAGGTCACCGAATTCCCCGAACAGCTCCAGCCCGTTCAGACCACCGACGACGGCGAGACCGTCCGGCAGATGAGCCGTCCCGTGCTGCGAGCCGGCGTCGAGATCGGCGGACAGCACCTCACCCTGCTGACCTGCCACCTCAAGTCGAAGCTGCTGACCTACCCGGGCGGCCGGTTCAACCCGCGCGACGAGGACGAACGCGCCCGCTACGCGGTCTACGCGCTCAACCGGCGAGCCGCCGAATCCGCCACCGTCCGCGGCCACGCCACCCAGCTGCTCGAAGGCCGCGGCCAGGAGCGGGCCGTGGTGGTGCTGGGCGACCTCAACGACACCCCCGATGCCGCGACCACGACGCTGCTGCACGGGCCGCCCGGGTCCGAGATCGGCACGCCCGGGTTCGACCGGCCCGACCAGGGCGACGGAGCGCGGCTGTGGAACCTCGCCGCCCTCATCCCCGCCGACAAGCGGCACTCCCGGACCTACAACGGCCGCCCGGAGCTCATCGACCACATCCTGGTCAGCCACCAGCTCGTCGGCCGCATCGCCGAGGCCACCACGATCGACACCGCGGCGACGTCGGTCACCGACCAGCCGCGGCAGCGGCGCAACGAACCGGCCTCCGACCACCGCCCGGTGATCACCCGCTTCTGATCCTCGCGGCGGCGATGCGCCCGAGCTCGTCCGGCGGGGCGAACACCCCACGAGGTGGTGCGCGGCGTCGGCCGAGGCCGGGCGCGAGAAGATCGGGGGCATGACCACGAACGATCGCCGCGAGGCGACCCGAGTCCGCGAGGAGGGCCAACCGTGAGCAGGCCCCTCTACCAAGTCAAGGCGGACTTCTTCAAAACGCTCGGACACCCGGCTCGGATCCGCGTGCTGGAGCTGCTCAGCGAAGGCGAGCGGGCGGTGTCGGAGATGCTGCCCGAAGTCGGTGTCGAGGCCGCGAACCTCTCGCAGCACCTGGCCGTGCTGCGTCGCGCCGGACTCGTGGTCACCCGCAAGGAAGGAGCGACCGTCTTCTACTCGCTGACCAGCCCGCACGTCGCCGAGCTGCTGGCCGTCGCGCGCCGCATCCTCACCGGGGTGCTGGCCGGGCAGGCAGACCTGCTCGAAGACCTGCGCATCGCGACGTCCGAGGCCGAGTCCCGGACCAGGCGGGAGTCGCACTCCCCGGACTGAATCCGCCGTCAGCGGGTTGACGGGCCGTTAGCATGGCCGCTCGGTGAACGCTGTCGACGAACGGTTCCTGTGACGACATCGAGCTACGCCGAGGCCGCTGCGGCGGGCATCTGGGGATCGGGAGCCGAGCGGGTCGGCTACATCCCGTCGGTGACCGTCGCGCCGGTCATCTCCGCGCTGGTCGAGACCGACGGGGGCGCGGACGGCGTCTCGCCGCACGTCACCCCGCTGTCGCGGGAGGAAGAGGCGATCGGGGTCATCGGGGCGCTGCCGCTGGCGGGCCGGTTCGGGGCGGTCGTCATGCAGGACAACGGTTTCGGCAACGCGCTGACCGCGCTGACGACCTTCTCGATGTCCTACCACCTGCCGCTGCTGATCTTCGCCAACACACGCGGCGGGCTCGGCGAGTACAACTCGATGATCCACTCGATCAGCCAGCACGCCCCCGCTCTGCTCCGCACCGTCGGATTGCCGGTGTTCGAGCTGGACCGCCGCTCGTCCCCGCAGGACTGGCGGGAGGCCACCGCCGAGGCCGGCGTGCACGCGCGGATGACCTACCGGCCCGTCGTCGTCCTCGCCTCGTTCTGGAACACCGACGGGAAGGTCGCCTGATGCGCCGGATCGAAGCCCTGCGGCAGCTCGTCGAGCTCACCGAGGACCGCCCGCTGGTGGTGACCTGCGCGGCGACCAGCCGCGAACTCGCCTCGGTCGCCGATCGGGACAACCACCTGTACCTGCTGGACTCGATGGGGCTGGCCGGTTCGGTGACCACCGGGCTGGCCATGGCCGTCGAGGACTCGCCGGTGGAGAAGGTCATCGGGATCGAGGGCGACGGGTCCCTGCTGATGAACCCGAACGTCCTGCCCACCGGCGGTTTCACCGCGCCCCGGGCGCTGCTGCTTGTGCTGCTGGACAACCGCTCCTACGGCTCCACAGCAGGGCTGCCCACCTACACCGACCGGATCGACCTCGGCGCGATGGCCGAGGCCGGCGGGTGGACCACCGGCCTCGCCACCGATCCCGAGACGCTGCGCACCGAGTTCGCCCGCCTGCTCGACACCGCGGGCCCGGCGTTCCTGCACGTGCGCATCGAACCGGGCAACGCCTCCGACATCCCGAAGCTGCTCGCGGACCCGGTCGCGCTCACCCACCGCTTCCAGACCTGGCTGACCGCCGAGATCAGCTGATCAGGCGGGATTCGCCTGCGCTGCCGCGGCCTCCAACCGGAGCTTGCGGGTCGCGGGCCCGAAGATCGCCAGGGCGAGGGCGCCCACGATCCAGGTGCCCGCGATGAAGTAGAAGACGGTCATGTAGCCGTAGCCGCTGTAGAGAGCAGCGATGATCAGCGGTCCGACGGCGTTGGACAGCCGGCCCACGCCGTAGGAGATCGAGGTGCCCAGCGAGCGGCCGCGGGTGTCGTAGAGCTCGGGCGAGTAGGCGTAGGCCAAGGCCGTGTAGCCGCGCTCGAACAGGTTGACCATGAAGCCGAAGACGACCACCAGCACGGGCAGGAAGGTCAACCCGTACAGCAGACCGGATCCGGCGATGATCAGTCCGAACACCACCAGGCACCACTTGCGCTCGAAGCGGTCGGTGACCTGCGCGGCCAGGAAGGACCCCAGCGGCGCGCCGACGGTGGTCAGGGCGACGAAGAAGATGGAGTCCTCGACGCTGACGCCCTCGGCGGCCAGCAGCGTCGGTGCCCACGAGGAGAACCCGAAGAAGCCGATGGTCTGGGTGATCCACAGCACCGACAGCAGGATCGTCGGGAACAGGAACTTCTTCTGCTTGAGCATCCGCAGGCCCGGCTTGGCGACGGGCTCGGCCACCGCGGGCTCCTCAGCGGTGGGCAGTTCGCCGTGCTCGGCGGTGGCCTGGGACTCCAGGTCCCGCAGGACGGCCTCGGCCTCGTCGTGGCGACCGCGGGATTCCAGCCATTGCGGCGATTCCACGAGCCTGCGCAGGAACACCAGGAACAGCACGCCCATCGCGCCCCACAGGTAGACCAGGCGCCAGGTCTGCTCCCCCATCGGCACCACGAACGAGGCGATGAGGTTGGTCGCCGGGGTGCCGCAGATGCCGATCATGATCACGTACGCCTGGAACTTGCCGCGCTTGGCGCGCGGGAAGACCTCGTTGAGGTAGACGACGGCGACCACGGTCATCGCGGACAGACCTGCGCTGGTCAGGACGCGGAACACGCCCATCGACAGCATGTCCCAGGCGAACACGGTCGCCAGCGACCACACCGAGAACCACATCGTGGTCAGCGTCAGGGTCCGCTTGCGGCCGAGCCGGTCTGCCAGCCCGCCCGCCACGACCGAGCCGATGAACATGCCCACGAACGACAGCGACGTCACGTAGGCGATGTGGCTGACGTCCGACCCCCACAGCACGCGCACCTTGGGCGCGGTGATGGCGAAGGTGTTGATGTCGGCGAACTCGAAGAAGTAGGCGAACGCCAGCGCGACGATCGTGGTCTTGTGGAACGTCGAGATCGGCAACCGGTCGAGCCGGTTCGCCGAGTTCGTAGCGGAGTGCGGCACTGCGGTCTCCTACGGGAAGCACTTGTGGGGTTGAGCTGCGTGGCGGTGCGGGTAGCGGAACCTGACGCGCCGTCTGGTCTCCGGGCGCCACTCCTGATGTATGCCAATACACGGCGTCGCGGCGTCCTCGCCAGACGACGTCTCAGAACCCGCGGCGGTGCGGGCTGCGAGGGTGGATCTCACGCCTCGCGGCTACGCCGCTTGCACGCAGGTCCGAGAACGGTCACTCCTCTGGCCAGTACAGGCGCATCGGGTTGTCGACGAGCAGCGCTCGTCGCTGCTCGGGGGTGGCGGCGATCTGCGGGACGTGGTCGAGCAGCAGGCCGTCGTCGGGCATGTGGTCGGTGAGGTTGGGGTGCGGCCAGTCCGTTCCCCACAGGACGCGGTCCGGGAAGGTCTCGACGACCTTCCGGGCGAACGGGACCACGTCGGTGTAGGCGTGCTGCTCGCCGTCCAGCGCGGGCGGTCCCGTCCTGGTCAGCCGCTCCGGGCAGGACACCTTGACCCACGCCCCGCTGCGGGCGACGAAGTCGAGGAACCCGCTGAACTCCGGTCCTTCGGGGTCCGCGCTGACGTCGGGCCGGCCCATGTGGTCGATCACGAGGGTGACCGGCAGCGACAGGAAGAAGTCCCGCAGGTCGCGCAGGTCCGGGGCCTCGAAGTAGAGGACCACGTGCCAGCCCAGCGGGGCGATCTTGGCGGCGATGATCTCCAGCGCGTCGGTCGGCGCGGCGTCGACGAGCCGCTTGACGAAGTTGAAGCGCACGCCCCGGACACCCGCCGCGTGCAGGCGTTCCAGCTCCTGGCGCGTCACGTCGGAGGTCACCGAAGCCACCCCGCGCGCTCGGCCGTCCGAAGCCCGCAGCGCGTCGACCAGGGCGCTGTTGTCGCTGCCGTGGCAGGTGGCCTGCACGATGACGTTGCGGGACAGCCCGAGGTGGTCGCGCAGGGCGAACAGCTGCTCCTTGCCCGCGTCCACCGGCGTGTACTTGCGCTCGGGCGCGAACGGGAACTCCGCGGCCGGGCCGAAGACGTGGCAGTGCGCGTCGACAGCGCCTTCGGGCGCGGTGAAGGCCGGCTCGCTCGGGTTGGGGTGCCAGGGCAGCCACCCCGGGGTCACGTCAGTCCACATAGGTCAGTCCCAGATCGACGAGCCGGGGTCGCATGTCGTAGAGGTCCAGGCCGAGCACCCCGTCCTGGAACTTCTCGCGCTTGCCCGCCTCGTTGGCCTCGCGCGCGGCCGCCGCGGCGGCGACGTCGGCGGCCTTGGCGGCGGGCACCACGACGACGCCGTCGGAATCAGCGACGATGACGTCACCCGGGTTGACCAGCGCGTTCGCCACCACGACCGGCACGTTGACCGAGCCGAGGGTGGCCTTGACGGTGCCCTTGGCGTTGACGGCGCGGGAGAACACCGGGAAGTCCATCTCCCGCAGGTCGTCGACGTCGCGGCAACCGCCGTCGATGATCAGCCCGCGAGCACCCCGGGCGCGCATGGAGGTGGCGAGCAGCTCGCCGAAGAAGCCGTCCTCGCTCTCGGTGGTGCAGCCGGCCACGACGACGTCGCCGTCCTGCACCTGCTCGGTGGCCACGTGCAGCATCCAGTTGTCGCCGGGCTGCAGGAGTGCGGTGACGGCCGTGCCGCAGAGCTTGGCTCCCTGGTAGACCGGCCGGATGTAGGGGCGCATCAGACCGACCCGGCCCATGGCCTCGTGCACCGTGGCCACGCCGAACCGGGACAGGGCCTCGACGGCTCCGCGGTCGGCGCGCTCGACGGTGCGGTGGACGACTCCGAGTTCGTGCACGGTGGAGAACTCCTTCGTTGGTGGCGGGTCGTGCAAGTTGTGGAAAGTACTTCGCAGCTGCTGCTTTCAGGTGTGGGACTCAGCTCGCACCGCCGCAGGTTCTTCAGCGGTTTCGTGGCGAGTGCGCCGCGACGCCGTGTATTGGCATGCATCAGGAGTGGCGCACGGAGTCCGCGGAACCGCTCAGGTCCTGCCACCCGCACCGCTACGCACAGCACCTCCTCAACAGCTCCTAGCGGTCCTGGGCGGTCAGGCGGGCGTTCAGGCGCCGGTAGACGCGGCGGGCGTTGCCCTCTTCGATGGCGGCGAGGGATTCGGCGGACAGGCCGGCGTTCTCGACGTAGCGGCGGGTGTCGTCGAAGTGGTGACCGGTGCGCGGGTCGACGCCGCGGACCGCGCCGATCATCTCCGAGGCGAACAGCACCGAGGAGTGCGGGATGACGTCCAGCAGCAGGTCGATGCCCGGCTGGTGGTAGACGCAGGTGTCGAAGAAGACGTTGCCCAGCAGCGCTTCCTCGGGTTCGGGCTTGCCCAGCGCCTGCGCCAGACCGCGAAAACGCCCCCAGTGGTAGGGAACCGCGCCGCCGCCGTGCGGGATCACCAGTCGCAGCTCGGGGAAGTCGGTGAACAGCTCGCCCTGCAGCAGCTGCATGAAGGCCGTGGTGTCGGCGTTGAGGTAGTGCGCGCCGGTGGTGTGGAAGGCCGGGTTGCAGCTGGTCGAGACGTGCACCATGGCGGGCACGTCCAGCTCGACGAGCTTCTCCCACACCGGGTACCAGTGGCGGTCGGTCAGCGGCGGCGAGGTCCAGTGCCCGCCGGACGGGTCGGGGTTGATGTTCACCGCGACCGCGCCCAGGTCCACGACCCGCTCCAGCTCGGAGACCACGGTGGCCGGGTCGACGCCGGGCGACTGCGGCAGCATCGCGCCGAAGGCGAAGCGCCGCGGGTAGAGCTCGGCGACCCGGTGGCACAGGTCGTTGCAGATGCGCGCCCACGTCGAGGAGGTCTCGTAGTCGCCGACGTGGTGCGCCATGAAGGAGGCTCGCGGGGAGAACACTGTGACGTCGATACCGCGGTCGTCCATCTGGCGCAGCTGCTGCGTCTCCAGCGACTCGCGGATCTCGTCGTCGCTGATGACAGGCCCCGCCGGGTCCGGCCGCCCGGTCGGGTCGGCGAGTCCGGCCACCTGGGCGTCGCGCCAGCGGCCGAGCGGCGCCGGGGCGGTGGTGTAGTGGCCGTGGACGTCGATGATCACGCGGAGCGCTCCTTCGCGGCGGGGGTGAGCAGGGCAGATGGGACGAGCACGTCGCCGGACATCAGCAGGCGGGCGGTGCGCAGCAGCGCCGAGCGCACGACCCGCTGGGGGTCGGCGGGATCGAGCCCGAGGGTCACGCTGAACTCGCCGGAGGGGTGCTCGACCGACACCGTCGGTTCGGTGCCGGTGATGCCGGTGGCGACGTCGTGGGCGACGCTGCCCTCCAGCACGCAGGCGGTGGCGGCGGTGACGGCCGCGAGCACGCCGATGGACCGGTGGGCGACCCGGGGGATGAGGCTGCGGGTGGACACGCTGCCGCCGTGCTCCGGCGGCGCCACGAGCGTCATCTTCGGGTAGTTCCTGTCGGCGACGTCGCCGAGCCCCATGGCGCGCCCGCACACCAGGCGCAGGGCTTCGACCTTGGCCTTGAGCGCGTCGTCGGCGTCGATCTCGGCCGGCGTCTCGTAGCCGGTGGCGCCGAGCCGGGCGGCTTCGACGACGACCAGCGGCTGGCCGTTGTCGATCAGCGTCACCTCGACCTGCCCGATCCCGGCGACCTCGACGGTGTCGCGGACGTTGCCGGTGGGCAGCAGGGAGCTCGCCACCGAGCCCGCGGTGTCGAGGAAGCCGATCTCGATCGGCGCGGCGCTGCCGGGGACGCCGTCGATGCGCGCCTCACCTGCGTATTCGACGTGGTGTCGACCGTCGGGTCCGGCGGGTGTGCGGACGGCGATCTCGGCGATCATGCCGGTGTTGCGGGTGAGCACTCGGGCGGTGGTCACCTCGCCGGCGGGCTCGACCACGCCGGTCTCGACGGCGAACGGCAGCACGGCGGCCAGCATGTTCCCGCAGTTGGCGGTCATGTCGACGGCGGTACCGCCGGGCTGCACCTGCCCGAACGTCCACTCGACGTCGACACCGGGCCGCGTGCCGGGGGCGACGATGCCGACCTTGCTGGTCAGCGGGTGCGCTCCCCCGATCCCGTCGATCTGGCGCTCGTCGGGCGAGCCGAGGGCGGCCAGCAGCACGGCGTCGCGGGCCCGGGCGTCCGCGGGCAGCGCGCGCTCGTCGAAGAACGGTCCCCGCGAGGTGCCACCCCTCATGAGCAGGCACGGGATCGCGGTCTGCGAACCGCGGCGGCGCGCGGTGTCGGCTGGCATGGCAGTCCTCCATCGGGTCATCTCGTTGCGAGGAACCTAAACGATGGACACGATTGTTCACAATCTTTTCGACAAAATTAGTCTCCAGATTGCGCACCACTTCTGATCAGCCGGACCGCACCGCGACGGCCTCCTCGCACACCGCTACCGTTCGGAAGATGCGCGCTCAGGAGAAACGAGCCGTCGAGGCCGTGACCGACCACATCGCCCGCCTCGACCTCGCCCCGGACGCGCTGTCGCTCGCGCAGGTCATCGGCACCGCGCTCGGAGCGACCGGCTGCGCGCTCACCATCGCCGGCGAGCGCCACCAGTGGGGGCACGGCGCCGAGCGCTGGCTCAGCCGGCCGGTCGAGCACGACGGCGAGGTGCAGGCCGTGCTGGCCGTGGCCCCCGAATCGGCCGGGCCCGTCGATTCGCTGGCGACCGTCCTCGGCCCACCGCTCACCGCGCTGCGACTGGCCGCCGAGACCGACCGGCTCCGCCGCGACGGCGACGCCGCCGCGCGCGAACTCGTCGACGACCGGTGGCGCACGACGGTCGAGATGGAGCAGGAGCGGCGCGGCCTGGAACGCGACCTGCACGACGGGGCCCAGCACCACCTGGTCGCGCTGAAGATGTCGATGGCGCTGGTCGAGCACACCGGCGCCACCCCGGAACGGCTCGCCGAGCTGGAGTCCAAACTGGACGCCGCCGAGAAGGCGCTGACCGATACCGCGGCGGGGATCCTGCCGATCCCGCTGTCCACCCAAGGTCTCGCGGGCGCGCTGGTCGCCGAACTCGACGCGCACGACGACGTCTCCCTCGACACCGCGGGATTCCACCGCCGCTACCCTCCGCTGGTGGAGTCCACCGTGTACTTCGCGTGCCTGGAAGCGGTCAACAACGGGCACAAGCACGCGCCCGGCGCGACCATCACCGTCGTCGTCCGCGACACCGCGCGGGGACTCGAGTTCGTCGTCTCCGACGACGGGCCCGGATTCGCCATCACCGACCGCAACCCCGGACTGCCGAACCTCTCCGCGCGGATGGCCACCGTCGGCGGGACCATCGACGTCCGCTCAGCGCCCGGTCAGGGCACCACGATCACGGGCGTCGTCCCGCGCTGAGCAGTCCCTCGGCGGTGCGCACCAGCGCCTCGCACACCGACGCGTCCCGGCCACCGGTGACCGGCCGGACGGCGTGCGCCCGCCACCGCTCCGCGGCTCGCTGCGCGGCGACGCGCACCTGCTCGTCGTTGGCCTCCGGTTCCAGGCCGAGGCGGGAGCGCGGGTCGGTGCCCTCCGCGCCGAGCAGCCGCGCGGCGTCCCCGGACACCCCGCGCAGCAGGCGCGTCTCACCGCTCAGGAGTTCGTCGAGCAGGTCCAGTTCGGTGATCTCGTGGGCTTCGGCGGCGATCCGGTCCACCGACCACCGCAGCGAGTGATCGGCGGGCAGCCCCGGCAGCAGAGCGCGCACCGAGACCAGCGCGCGCCGGGCCGCGATCACCGGCGCCCAGGTGATCAGCCTGCGCGCCAGCTCGTCCGCGCTCGCGGTCTCGCTGACCTCCACCCGGTGCCGGTCGCTGCGCAGCACCGCCCGGAACCCGGAGGTGGGCGGAACCCGGCACAGCACCGCGTCGACCGAGCCGCGCGGGCCGTCGTCGGCCACGATCTCCTCGGCCAGCGCGCGGTCGGCGGGGCCGTCGGCGAACACCACGGTCACCCCGAGCACCGACGCGCTGTCCACTTCGGACGAATCCGGCCCGCCCGCGTCGGAGACCACGGCCAGGCGCGGCGGCTGCACCAGCCGCGCGGCCACGGCGTCCCAGCCCGCCCGGGCCGGCCCTGAGCCCGCCGCTTCCTGCCCCTGCTTCACCAGGTCGGTGACCAGCTGGAACAGAGCGCTGGCCTCGCCCCGGGAGGTGATGGTGGTCGTCGTCCGGTCCGCGAGGCGCACCGACACCACCGCGACGCCCCCGGTCACCGAGCACTCCATCGCCCCGCCGAGGACCGCGAGGCGTTCGGCGTCCTGGTGCAGCGCGGCGCGCAGATCGGCCGCCGACAGCTCGCCGATCGAGGTTCGCACCCGCGCGCAGAGCGCCTCGTCGCGCCCGAACTCCACCTCGACGGCCGGGTTCTCGCGGTTGATCCCCTCGCCGGCCAGCAGGTTCAGCACCGCCGCGACCCCGTGGTAGAAGCCGGACTCGATCTGCCAGCCGACGCGCCTGCCCAGGTCGCCGGAGAACCGGACCGGGTGCGGCAACGTCGCCGCCAGCTCCTCCAGCGCCGCCCGCGGGCCCTTGTCCGGCAGCATCGCCGGGTAGACGCCGCGCACGACGGTGCGGAAGTTGTCGAGCATGTCGTCCACGGCGGTGCCGAGCTCGGCGATCCGGGCCCTCTCGCCGCCCTCGGCGAGGTGCTCGCCGAAACCGCGCAGCCGCCGCCGGAGCTCGTCGAGGTCGCGCAGCGTCGAGGTGGTGATCGCGCGGACCAGCCGCCGCCGCTCCAGATCGCGCACGTGCGCCAGCCGCTCCCGCGCGGCGGTCACCTCACCGCGCAGCGCGCGGAAGCGCTCCTCGGCGCGGGCGTGGTCCTCGCGCAGCCGGTCCACGTCGGCCGTCACCGCCAGCCACCCCGCGGTGTCGCGCAACGCCGCCTGCTCCTTGGCGCCCCAGCGCCGGGCACCGGCGACCAGCAGCACTCCCCCGCCGCGCACCGGCTCCCGGGCGGACTCCTCGACGGGTCCGGTGCGGTCCTCCGCGGGGGACGCGGCGACGACGTCGAAGTGCTCGGGCCGGTCGGTCGCGGGCACGCAGTAGGCGGCCTGGCCGCCGACGGCGTCGGCCAGCTGGTCGACCAGGGCACCGGCCAAGCGCTCCGGAGGCGCGGAGGCCACCACGTCGTGCGCGCGCCTGTTCTTCCGCATCACCGCTAGGTCCTGTTCACGAGTGCGGCGGAGCCGCTGTTTCCGGTGTGGGACGTGAGCCCGCACCGCCGCGGGGCAATTCCTCGCCCGCTCCTAACCTTCGATCCGGCTGGACCTCAGGTACGCGAGGACCGCCAGGACTCTGCGGTGGTGCATGGCTTGGTCGCGCGGGAGTCCCAGCTTGGTGAAGATCGACGCGGTGTGCTTCTCGACCACCTTGGCGGAGACGAACAGCTCCTTGGCGATCGCGTTGTTGGCGTGACCCTCGGCCATGAGGCGCAGCACGTCCACCTCCCGCTCGGTCAGCGACGAGATGGGGCTGTCGGCCCGCCGGGCGGGCGCCTCGACCAGGCGTTTCGCCAGCGTCGGCTCGATCACGATCTCGCCGGCGGTGATGCGGTCCAGCGTGTCGGCCAGCACCTGAACGCCCGCGACGCGCTCCTTGAGCCGGTAACCGATGCGTTCGGCGCCGATCTCCAGCACCCGCATCAGGTAGTGCGTCTCGGCGTAGTGCGACAGCAGCAGCAGGCCCGTTTCGGGGCTGCGGGCCCGGATCTTCTCGGCGGTGGTCAGCCCTCCGTCGGGTTCCGGGGGCATCCTGATGTCGAGGACCGCGACGTCCACCTTCTCGGTGGCCACGATCCCCAGCAGCGAATCACCGTCGCCGACGCAGCCGACGACCTCGTGCCCGGCGGCCTGCAGCAGCAGGACCAGCCCCTCCCGGAACAGCGCGCCGTCCTCGGCGATGGCTACCCGCACAGCAGCACCGCCCGCAGGTTGCGCCAGGTCGACGAACCCGGCCGTTGCTCGGTTATGCGCACGCGCACGACCCTCCTGCCTCGCACTCGCACCCGCACGGTCGTACCGGGTTCAAGAGTAGCCAGGTGATCCGCGACGAGGAGACCGGTCCGCACTCGCGCCTGCGGGCCGAGCTCGTGCTCCGGCAGATCCAGCCGAATCCGCAGGTCGTAGCGCTCGGCGAGAGACAGGCAGGTCGGTTCCAGGCCTTCGGCGAGCACCGGCGGGTGGATCATCCCGCCGAGCTGGCGCAGGTTCTCGATGAGCGAGATGACCGTTTCCCGCAGCGTCTCGATGCGCGAGGACACGCGCAGGTCGGCGACCCCGGCGGAGAACAGGTCCAGTTCGACCGCCAGCGCCGACAAGCCCGCCGCGGGGCCGTCGTTGAGCGCGCGTTCCAGCTCGAACCGGTACTCGGCGGCACCTCGGCCGGGCACGCGCAGCCAGCCGGGCAGCCACCTGCCACCCCGCACGTTGTACCTGCCCGCACTCCCGACCATCGTCCCAGCCTCGCGCGAGCGGCTGCCCGGCAAAAGGGTGCCAGCCCGTTGCGGTGGTAGGGCTATCCCCACGGTTCTCCGGCTCGCATAGGGTTGACGCGAGCTGAGTTGTGATTATCTTTTGCTGACGCGAAGGGAGCACACAAGGTGCGTTACGGCGTTGGCATCGACCTCGGGACTTCGTTCACCTCCGCCGCGGTCAGCGGTGAGGGCGGTACCCGCATGGTGTCGCTGTCATCCGAGGTGGTCATCCCCTCAGTTGCGCACCCGGCTCCGGACGGTGCGCTGCTGACCGGGAACTCCGCGCTGAGCGCGGTGTCCGACCCGGCTCAGGTGGCCCGCAACTTCAAGCGCAGGCTCGGCGATCCCACGCCGCTGGTGCTCGGCGGCTCCGCCTACTCGCCCGCGGCGCTGATGGCCGCGCAGCTGCGCGACGCCCTCGACATCGTGACCCGGGAGATGGGCGCAGCGCCGGAATCCGTCGCGCTGACCTACCCGGCGATCTGGGGTCCCTACCGGCAGGAGCACTTCACCGAGGTTCCCCGCCTGGCGGGCGTGGAGGACTTCCGCCTGATCACCGAGCCGGAAGCGGCCGCCACCCACTACTCCACCGAGCGCAGGCTCGAAGACGGCGAGGTCGTGGCCGTCTACGACCTCGGCGGCGGCACGTTCGACACCACGATCCTGCGAATGCGCGCCGGACGCATGGAGATCCTCGGCACGCCGGAGGGGATCGAGCACCTGGGCGGCATCGACTTCGACGAGGCGCTGCTGGCGCACATCGACCAGCGGCTCGACGGCGCGATCAGCCGGCTCGACGCGACCGAGCCCAGGGCGGCGTCCGCGCTCGCCACGATCCAGGCGATGTGCGTGCGCGCCAAGGAAGAGCTCTCCACCGAGCCGGACGTGAACCTCACGATCCCGCTGCCCTCCGGCCCGCGCGGCGTGACCATCACGCGGCTGGAGTTCAACGAGATGATCCGGCCGTCGGTGCAGCTGACCACCGAGGCGCTGCACCGGACCACGACCTCGGCGGGGCTGCGCGCCGACGACCTCTCCGCGGTGCTGCTCGCGGGCGGTTCGTCCCGCGTCCCGCTGGTCGCGCAGATGCTGTCCCAGGAGTTCAACAAGCCGGTCCGGGTCACGCTGCACCCGAAGTTCACCGTCGCGCTGGGCGCTGCGCGCACCGCGACGCAGCCCAGACCCGCCGTCGCGCCCGAGGGAGCCCCGGAACCCGTTGCTCCCCAGCCGGTTCCGCAGGAAGCAGCGCGCGAGAAGAGCTGGCTGGTGCCCGCCGTCGCGGCCTTGGCGGCCCTGGTCATCGGCGTGGGCGTGACCGTGTTCGCCACCACCGGCAGCGATTCCGACGCGACCAGGGGCGCGGTCGCCGAGAAACCCGCTCCGCCGGCAGGTCCGCTGCCCGTCTACGACGGCAAGGTGCTCGAACCCTTCGCCGGGTACCTCGGATCCGACGTCAACTGGGGCGGTTCCTACATCTTCGACGAGGGCACCGAGCAGGGCTCGGTGATCAAGGCGGTCACCGACCCCGCCAACGAGGGCCTGCGGGTGTCGTGGATGGAGGACAAGCCCGCCCAGGTGTACTTGCAGACCAACAGCCCTCGCGGCCCCCTCGACCTCACGGCCTACTCCGCGAACGACGGGGCCCTGGTCTTCGACGCGATCGTGCACACCCCGCCGACCGGCGAGACCACGAAGATCGGGATGCACTGCGAGTTCCCCTGCCGCTCCGAGGTCCCGGCCAGCCACCTGTTCGCCAACCTCCCGCCGGAACACCGCACCACGGTGAAGATCCCGCTGTCGTGCTTCGTCAGCGGCGGGCTCGACCAGCGACGGGTCAACACGCCGTTCCTGGTGTGGTCCCAGCGCCGGATGGACATCACCTTCGCCGACGTGCGCATCGAGCCCCAGGTGACCGACGCGACTCCCTGCGGCGCGTTGAGCTGAGGCGTCACGCGACTTCGAGCACGCGCGGCGCGAAACGGGTGCGCAGCGACCGGATCGCGTGGTGCAGGCGGCTTTTCACCGTCCCGACCGGAACGCCGAGGGCGGTGGCGGCCGACGCGGTGGTGCGGTCGGTGACGTAGACCTCGACGACCGCGCTGCGGTGCGCCGGGGAGAGGTGGTCCAGCAGCTCGTCGACGACCATCCGGCTCTCGACCTCGTCGCTGGGCGCGGACTGCACGGCCCGGTTCGCCAGCTCCTCGCTCTCGAACGCGACCTCCGTGGGCCGCGCCTTCCGGCTGCGGTGCTGGTCGACGGCGACGTTGTGGGCGACGCGCAGCAGCCAGCCGCGCACCGAGCCGTTGCCGTTGCTGAGCCGGTCGGCGTGCCGCCACGCCCGCAGCCAGGTCTCCTGCACGATGTCCTCGGCGAGGTAGCGGTCCCCCGTCAAGCGAGTGGCGTAGGAGAGCAGCGCGGCGCCGTGCTCGCGAATGACACCGTCCATGTCGGTGGCTACGGGCCGAATGGTGCTCTTGGTGTCCATTTCGCCATTCCTCTCTCGACGGGTGATCCGGGAAGCCCTACCCGGCCGTGACCAAGAGGAATGCTTTCGCGTTTCGCGGCAGGAATCGTCGGGTCTGTCCCTCCGTTCCCCGGTGCTGTCCCGCACTTTCGGGGGAGGCTGACCCGCGCAAGGGGGTAGGGCTATCCCCCACCCGACGTCCGGTAGAGCGACGACAGCTCCCGGGCCGCGTCGGTGACCGCGCGGACCAGATCGTCCACCCTGTCGTCACCGAAGCGCACGGTGGGTCCCTGGACGACGACCGCGGCGATGACGTGCCCGGTCTGGTCGTGCACCGGGGCCGCCACGGCCCGCACGCCGACGAGACGTTCCTCGTCGTTCAACGCGTGACCCCGCGACCGGATACGCGCGAGTTCGTCGGCGAGCTCGGCGTGGGTGGTGATCGTGCTCGGGGTGTGGCGCTGGAACGGCTCGGGCATGGTGGCCGGCTCGGTGCCGAAGGCCAGCAGCGCCTTGCCCATGGCGCAGACGTGGATCGGGTTGCGGGCGCCGGGTTCCTGGTCGTAGCGCAGCGGGTGCGTCGAGGGGATCTGCACCAGCACCGCCACCTCGTCGCCGATGCGCGTGCCGAGGCTGACGGCTTCGCCGGTCCGGTCGCGCAGCGCGGTGAGGACCGGGTGCATGACGGTGGTCCCCATGCGCTCCAGCGCCAGCCTGCCGAGGATCGCGGTGGTCGGACCGAGGAAGTAGCGCTCGGTGCCCGGGTCCTGCGCGAGCATGTCGGCGGTGTGCAGGGCGCGCATGATGCGGTGCGCGGTGCTGACGGTCAGGCCGAGCTGCGTGGCCACGGCGGTGGGGGTCAGCTGCTCGGCCTTCTCGAAGCAGCGCAGGACGGCCATCGCCCGGTCCACCGACTGGGTGCCCGAGCGCCGTTCCCCGGTCAGCTCCGACATGCGCCGCCGCCCTCGGCGTTCGGGTCGACCTCGGCCCACAGGCTCGGCAGGTTCACCACGATGCCTTCCTGGGTGCTGCGGGCGATGACCACCACGGCCTCCTCGTCGGCGGAGGGGTTCTCCTCGCGGTGCGGGACGTAGGGCGGCACGAAGATGTAGTCGCCCGGCTCGGTCTCGACGCGGACCTCCTCGGCCCCCTCGGCGAAGACGAACACGGGGTGTCCGGAGACCACGTAGATGGCGGTCTCGGCCTCGCCGTGGTGGTGGTCGCCGGAGTTGGTGGCCGGCCCGACGTGGGTGCGGCCCATCCACAGCTTCTCCGAGCCGACGGTCTTGCCCGAGATGGCCTCGAAGCGCCGCATGCCGGAGGTCTGGTTGGTGTCGGCGGTGAGCCCGCCGCCGCGGACGTGCTCCAGCTTCTGATGCCAGTCCGCGGTGCCGCCGGGCCGGTTCTCGTTTCCTGACAAGGGTTTCTCCTCGCTGTTCCTACATAGTGGTCGGCCTTGATGCCCACCCCGCCACGTTCATACCGCGTGGGACGACGATATTGCAATGTGGGACGGCAGATCGGAGATGCCAGATGGCCGTCGAGTTCGTGGGAATGATCCGCACCGCCGACACCTCGGAGTTCCGCCCGCCGAGCGGGCCGGCCGTCGACCGCGACTACCTCCGCTGGTTCGCCCGGGCCCACGAGGAGGCCGGGTTCGACCGGGTCCTGATCGGTTACCACTCGTGGATTCCACCGTCACCGCCCCATAAACCCGTGCGACGATGCGGAAACCCGGGGCGACCACGACCGGCCGGTTTCTACCCGGTCGAATCAGGGTGTTCGGGTTTCCGCAGGTGGAGGCAGAAGCAGGCTCCTCCCCCGTCGTCGTGCTCGTACCAGGCGCTTCCGTCGTTGGCTTCCGTGAGGCTGCGGACGATCCACAGCCCGAGACCGGTTCCTTCGACATCCCGCCCGGCGTTCGGCTCGCGGCTGAAGCGCTCGAAGAGGTGGGGCACGAACTGCGCCGGAACTCCCGACCCGCTGTCGCGCACTCGGATCTCCACCCGGCCCGACCGCTCGGTGGCTCGAACCTCGATGGGCGGACTTCCGTGGATGAACGCGTTCTCCAGGTAGATGATGAGCATCTCCGAGAAGTCCTGTCGGTCCACGAAAGCCGCGAGATCCGGGCTGCACGAGACCTTCACGTCCTGGGCCTTGTCCCCGCAGTCGGCGAGCCGTTCGAGGATGAGCGCGAGCACCGCCACGGGTTTGGGGAAGGAGCGGGATTCCTCCGCATCGATCCGGGACGCGGTGAGCAGCTTGCGCATGAGCGCCTGGAGGCCTTCCATGCGGTTGATCACCTGGTTGACCACCTCGACGCCGTGCTGATCGCTGTTCGCGGAGAGGTGGTCCCGGAGGAGGTGCACGAGCAGCTTGATCTCGGCGACCGGTGTGCGGAGCTCGTGGGCGGCGACCGCGACGATCGTCGTCTGGCGTTCCAACGCGCTTTCGAGGTCGTGCTCGACTTCCTTGTGGCGTGTCACGTCGCGCAGGGCCGCGACGTGGATGCGTTCGCCTTGCCAGGTCGTGCTGGTCACCCGCATCTCGACCACCCGCGGTGGTCTGCCGGGTGCGAGCAGTTCGATCTCGCTGGTCTCCTGAGCGACCACCGGAAAGCCGAACGGGGTTCCGACGAGATCTCCTGCCGGTCGGCCGAACATCACTTCGGCGGCCGGGTTGCACGAGCGGATGACTCCTCGATGGTCGACCGCGACGATCCCATCCGCTGAGGCCGTCACCAGGTCCTGGACCCCATCGTCCTGGAACGGAGAGCCGGAGGTCCCCGCTTCGCCTTCTCCGCTGGATCGAGCGTTCGACCGGTCGCTCATCGGATCACCGTTCCGCCGGCTAGCGCGGCTCGGTCGGCGGTTGCGGCTGCTCGGGAACCAGCGGGTTGGCGAACAGGGCGCGGGACACGCCGTGCAGGGGTTCGCCGATGTGCATGCCGAGGCCGTCGATGGCCACCTGGCGGATCCGGTGGTCGTGCGCTGTGCCCCGAGCTTGAGCGACGGCGATGGCCCGCCGGACCTCGCCGCCCTGCTCGAAGTCGCGGATCAGGATCGTGACGTCGGCGAGACTGGCGACCTCCACGGCGACGTCGGGGGTGAGCGACGGTGCGAGACGGGGGCCGGCAGCCGACGTGAGCAGTGCGGTGATCTCGCGGGGACGCAGCACGGCCCCCAGCGCGACGAGGAAGTCGAGCAGCGCCCGCGGTGTGGTGATCCGCTCGAGCGCGGAGAGCGTGTCGATCACCATCCGGCGGGGCTCGAACTCGGTGACGTTGCGCCGCAGTCGGATGAAGTGGTCCTCCATCGAGGATTCTTCCGGGTACTCCGAGACCACCTTCAGCAGTCCGGTCTCCTCCATCGCGTCCAGATCCATTCCCCAGCCGGCGGCGTTGCGCACGAGCTGCTCGCGGGTCTCGTCGAAGGTGTAGAAGAGGCATCGCTCCTGAGCATCGAGCGCGGAGGCGGCGAAGTGCAGTCCGACCAACGTCTTGCCCGCTCCGGAAGAGCCGCTGACCAGAGCGATCGCGTCTCGGTAGAAGCCGCCACCGCACATCTCGTCCAGCTCGGCGTTGCCCGAGGACACGCGGGTCTGCGAAGCCCGCGCCCGCGTCCCGAGGAACGCCAGGGGCATGACGACGATCCCCTCCTGCGGGTCGATGGCGAACAGCCACTCGCCGGTGCGGTGGGCGGCGCCGCGGAACTTGACGATCTCGACGGTGCGGCGGCGCTGCTCCTGGCGCAGGACGTTGCGGAGGATGATCACGTTGTTGAGCACGAACTCCTCGACGCCCAACCGCGACACGCCGTCGTGCTCTTCCGTGCGCTCAGCGGTCAGCACGGAGGTGACCCCGATGTTCTCGAGGGAGGACGCGATCCGCAACAACTCCTGGCGGATGTTCCCGGCCTCGCTGAACCGGGTGAGGATCGCGCCGATCGAGTCGAGCACCACGCGCGTCGCACCCGTGCGGCGGACCGCGTGTTCGATGCGAGCGACCAGCGCCGAGAAGTCGTAGTCGCCGACGGTGGAGGTCTCCTCGACGTCGTCCGAAGCGTCGACGAAGGTCCACTTCTCCTCGCGTTCCCACAGTTCGATGGGTTTGCCCATCGAGCGGGCGTTGCGGCGGATGGCTGCGGCGGTCTCCTCGAACGTGACGAAGACACCGGACTGGTCGAGAGCGCGGATGCCGTGGGCGAGGAACTCGACGGCGAAGAGCGTCTTGCCGCTGCCGGTCGTCCCGGTCACCAGCGTGGACCGCCCGGCGGGCAGCCCGCCCAACGCGACCTGGTCGAAACCGCTGATGCCGGTCGGGAGCCGTCCGATCGCATCGCTGCTGCTCACGCGGTCACCCTCCTTCCGAGAACAGCGCATCGGCATCGGGCAGGCCGAGGGCGGCCATGATGCGGCTGTGGTCCGAGAGGTCCCCGATCACCCGCCGTTGCGGCAACGGCGCGATCCTGACCACCGTCGGCGTGGCCAGGATCCGCAGCTCCCCTGCCAGGTCCGGGCGTTCCGCGACGTCGACGACCTCGATCTCGTAGCGGCCGGGCACCCGGTCTTCGCACACCGCACGCAGGTTGATCTTCGCGGCCTGGGAGCGCTCCGTCTGCCCGACCACGAACAACCTGAACGTAAATTCAGCCACCTGAAACACGCGCTCCCGCCCACACCGAGCCGAACGGACGTGCGACCGCGCCTCGCACCGCCGACCGGCCCATCGTCCCCCAACGCGCCGGACACCGCGCTCCGCGAACACCCGACCTGGCTGCGATCTCACGGTGAACGCTCCCCAAGACTCCGAGCGGATCGGGAAACCCTTGGCACCGGCCGTTGTCCTGCGGCTAATCTCGCCCGCATGGGTGATCAGTGCGTGTTCTGCCCGATCGTGGCCGGTGCGCTTCCGGGCTGCCCTGGAAGCCCGACGTCCCCGGCGACGAGAACACCCTCACCGACCTCGGCAACCGCCTCGCCAACGCCCTCGACTGACCCGGGCGCGTCAACAACCCGGCTTTTTCGTCGCGATCGTTCCCGCCACTGCCCGATGAACTGTGGGTCCGACTGGCACCGCCCACCGACGAGCCACTGGCCTTGTCCGAACCACCGGATTGCGGCAGCAATCCGCTCCCCGATTACGGCAGTATTCGGGTTCCCGATCACGGCGGTATTCCGGGTCGTCGGACCGCCCCGTCCCGTGGTGGTCGCCCAGCGTCCAGGATTTCAGTGGAAATCAGGTTCCTGACTTCCGCTGAAACCGGGAATCCGCCGCCTTCGGCTGAACTCGACGCTCCCGGGTTCGTGACGCGGTGAGTCCCGGAGGGATCACCGCGGCAGGAGGTCGGGCACGAGTCTGGTGAGATCGGGTAGGACGTCGGTGATTCCGCTGGGGCGGGTGCTGCAGGTGGCGCGGTAGGGCTCGGCGTTGGTTCCCGTGGCGCCCAGGGCTTGGTCTGCGAAGTGGGCGATGGTGTCCGAGGCCTGGTGGGAGTTGCGGTGCAGGGCGATGTTGTGGCCGGCGGCGGGGATGACGGCCGCGCGCAGGCAGGCGTGCGGGTGGAACCCGGGGGCCTCGTAGTCGGCGAGCGCTGAGCCCGCGCGTTCGAGCGCTTCCGGCGAGTCGTGGACACCGGCGGCGGTGCGGCACGAAGATCCGCCGGGACCGCAGACGAAGTCGTCGTGCTGACCGTTGATGAGGAACGCGGGGATGCGGATTCCCTTGTGCGTTCCGTCGTACTCGCGGCTCAGGGCGAGCGGCTCGGTGACCGTCATGGGGTTCTGCAGCCTGTCGTCGACCGCGAGCATCCCGGGATCTGCGCCGGGCCCGTGGAAGAAGGGCAGCCGGGGGCGGGTTCCCGGGCGTGAGGCCAGGTAGCCGGGATCGGCTTTCCAGCGCGCTGGGGGCAGCGCGGGCTGCAGAGCCGCGGGGATCATCGTGGACAGCAGGTTCACGCCTTGCTCGAGCCGAAACCTGTTGCTGTAGCCCGTGCCGATGACGAGATCGGCATCGTTGTGGATCGCGGTCTCCAACCAGACCACGGCCGTGCCGTAGGAATGACCGACGAGACCGACTCGGGGGTACGGCGTTCCGCCGACATCGCCGTTGCGGAGCCGGGTGATGAGCTGGTGGACCGTCTCCGCAGCGGCGTGGGGAGTGATGAGCGCGCTGAGCGGGTGGTCGCTGCGGCCCGCGCCGATGCGGTCGATGTTCAGCGTCGCGTACCCGTGGTCGAGCAGGCGGTTGACGGTGGAGTACGTCCCGGGCTGGAAGGGCGGATCCCAGTACCAGGTGCCGTAGGTGAGCCCGTGCACGAGGAGCAGCACGGCGGGCGGCTGACCGGTGGCCGCCGCTCGGGCCTGGGTGGCCTCGCTCATGCACAGCTCGCCGTGGATCGTGCTGGGCACGGACGGCTCCGGCAGCGCGGGCAGCGGGGTGTTCGCCTGGACCGCCACCGCCGGGAGCCGCACGGGCAGCTCACCGACGAAAGGGCAGGTCTTGCCCGGCGACCGGGTCGGCGTGCCGAAGTCCCGCGAGTCCTGGAGAGCGGGACCGGCAGCTGCCGACGGGATGATCACCGTCACGGCCAGGACGGTGGTGATCGTCGCGAGAGCCCGTCCCCACGACCTACTGATTGCGCGCATGACTCCCCCGAGAGATGAGCGTGACCGGGTAGGCGAATGACCGGAGGAGGTCATTCGCCTGCGAGTGATGGGATTCGGCCGCGGAAGTGCGGCGATGGCGGCACCAGGCGTCGCCGCGCCTGGCCGCGTGTCAGCGCCTGGAGATCAGCGCGCGCTCAGCGGACGTATGAGGTCGGAGCTGTGGATTCGGAACCTCGTGTTCTCGCGCGGCACGGCCATGGCCCCTCCCCCTCGTCGTCGCAGTGGAGCCTGGCGCGAGGCCGGGTCCACCTCGGCGACTTCACTGGTGAGCGACATTCTCATGTGGACTCAACCGTGCCGCCACTCGAAGATCGACCAGCTCGGTCAGAAGATGGACCAGCCGGTGAGCGTGGTGAAGTGATCGAGCGCGGCGACCCCGGCAACGGAGTTGCCCCGGGCGTCCAGACCCGGGCTCCACACGGCGATCGCACAACGTCCCGGGACGATCGCGAGGATGCCACCGCCGACGCCGCTCTTGCCCGGGATCCCGACGCGGTAGGCGAAATCGCCTGCGGCGTCGTAGGTCCCGCAGGTGAGCATGATCGCGTTGACCCGCTTGGCCTGCCTGCGGGTGAGCAGCTCCGAACCGTCCCGGCGCACGCCGTGCGCGGCGAGGAACCGCCCGGCCAGGGCCAGGTCGCGGCAGCTCATCTCGATCGAGCACTGCCGGACGTACTGGTCGAGCACCGTCCCGACCGGGTTGCGCATGTTGCCGTAGGACGCCATGAAGTGCGTCAGCGCCAGGTTGCGGTCGGCGTGCGAGGCCTCCGAAGCCGACACCTCGGCGTCGACGCGCAGGTCCGGGTTGCCGCTCTCGGTGCGCAGGAACGCCAGCAGCTCGCCGCTGGCGTCACCGACCTGCGAGATCAGCTCATCGGTGACCGTCAGCGCGCCCGCGTTGATGAACGGGTTCCGCGGGATCCCCCGTTCGTGTTCCAGCTGGATCAGGGAGTTGAAGGCGTTGCCCGAGGGCTCCCGTCCGACGCGGCGCCACAGCGCCTCATCGCTGCCGGCCAGCACGAGCGCGAGGGTGAAGACCTTCGAGATGCTCTGCACCGAGAACGGCATCTGCCAATCGCCGGTCCCGTGAACGCGCCCCTCGCGGTCCGCGATGGCGATGCCGAAATGAGCAGGATCGACCCTCGCGAGCGCCGGGATGTAGTCCGCGACCACCCCGCTCCCGCGCAGCGGTGCGACCTCATCGACGATCCGCCCGAGCAACTGGTTCAGCTCCACGAGCGACCATCATGTCATCGTTGCGGTCCACAAGAGACCGGCAGGCCGCACGAGCCGCGATCCGCGGCGAGTCGCAGCCACGTGACCCGAGCACCGACGCGCGTCCGTCAGAGGATTTCCAGCGGTGTCGCCCGGTCCGGCGCCGGGAACTGCGCGTCGAGCTCGGCGAGGTCGTCCGCCGACAGCCGGATCTCCAGGGCCGCGTGGTTCTCCTCGACGTGGTCGCGAGTGGCGGCCTTCGGGATGGCGCAGAGACCGTCACCGGACAGGACCCAGGCGATGGCGATCTGCGCGGGGGTGACCCCGTGGCGCTCCGCGACCCGCCCCAACACCGGGTCCCCGAGCAGCCGGCCCTGCTCGATCGGTGAGTACGCCATCACCGGCAACTCCCGGTCCCGGCACCACGGCAGCAGGTCGAACTCGATCCCGCGCCGCGTCAGGTTGTAGAGCACCTGGTTGACCGCGCAACCGCTGCCGCCCTCCTGTGCCCACAGCTCCCGCATGTCGTCGGTGTCGAGGTTGCTGACCCCGAAATGGCCGATCTTGCCGCTGTCGCGCAGTTCCTCGAACGCTTCGAGCGTCTCGGACAGCGGTGTCCCGCCCCGCCAGTGCAGCAGGTAGAGATCGAGATGATCGGTCCCCAACCGACCCAGGCTGCGCTCGCACGCCTCGATCGCGCCCCGCCGGTCGGCGTTGTGCGGGAACACCTTGCTGACCAGGAAGACCTCGTCCCGCCGACCGCCGATCGCCTCGCCGACGACTTCCTCGGCACCACCGCTGCCGTACATCTCAGCGGTGTCGATCAGACCGATGCCGAGGTCGAGTCCGTGCCGCAGCGCCGCGACCTCCGCCGCGCGGTCCGAACCGCGCTCGCCCATCCCCCAGGTTCCCTGCCCCAGCACGGGCAGGTCGCCACCGGAAGGCAGTCGCAGGTGTCGCATCGTTCGCACTCCGTTTCGCGTTGTCGACGAGCAGGCCGTGCCGGGCGCGACCACAGTCTAGGGAACGCGCCCGCCCACGCGGCAGCAACCGCACGGCGGTCCCGACGAGCCGTCGCGCCAACCGCCGCGGAACCCTCGTCGCAGGGTGCGATCCGGCGACTCTCCCCAGCGGGGACGTCGAATTCCGCACCCATCGCGTGAGAGATGACATAGGACTTCGCAACCGCTCGACGAGCTCTCTAGTCTGGGGACCGTGAAGGAGCCAACGGCACAGCACCGCGGATCGAGGAAGTGGCTGGCACTTCCTCTTCTCGTGCTGGGCTTCCTCCTCGTTCCCCTCGTGCTCCTGCCTGCGCACGCGCTTCCCGGGCACGCGGCGATGATGTCGCTGTCGAGTTCGGCGAGCGCGCACCACGGCGAGCCGGGCGGGCACCACGACACCCACCTCCCCGCGTTGTCGAACGACGCCATGACCAGCCACGAAGGCGGCCAGAACCACGGGGATCCGCACTGCCACGTCGGTCCTGACCACAGCGCGGTCGCTCCCACCCGATCTCTGAACACCCCGTCTGAGCTGGGGTTCCTCCTCCTGGCGCTCGCCTTCGCCGCAGCGGCGATCGCAGCGCTGCGCACCGAGCCCGCGTGGGCTCAGCGACTTCGGCACTGGTTCTCCCGACCACCGTGGAGAGCATCCGGAACCTCTTTCCTCCACTTCGCGTGCATCGCACGAACCTGAGAGCAGGACCGGGTCCTCGTCCACCACATCGCGGGTGAATTCCCGATGAACGCGTGCCCTCTCCGCGTTCTCCCCCGCGAATCGCCTTCCCGGACGGGATCTCCTCTCGCGCGACGGTGACGCATCCCCGTTGTCGCCGGGCTTCTCCGGCACGCGAGTCGTCGTACGCGCCTCGGTTCACGCTTTCCGCTCTTCTCATCGCGGTGGCGCACCGAAGTGCGCCCCGAAACCTGGAGGTTCGCAGTGATCCACGATTCGGTGATCGGTTGTGTCGGATCGACCCCGATGGTGCGACTCAGCCGTTGCTTCCCCGAACCCGAAGTGGAAGTGCTCGCCAAGCTGGAGATGCTCAATCCCGGCGGGAGCATGAAGGACCGCCCCGCGCGGTTCATCGTCGAACAGGGCTTGGCCGACGGGACGTTGCGCCCCGGCATGCGGCTGGTGGAGAGCACCTCCGGCAACCTCGGCATCGCCCTGGCCATGGCAGCCGGGCTGCACGGGTTGTCGTTCACCGCCGTGGTCGACCCCAAGACGTCTTCGACGAACCTGCGCCTGCTGGAGCTGTTCGGCGCCGACGTCGAGATGGTGACAGAGCCGGACGAGGCCGGCGGCTACCTGCACTCGCGCGTGCGCCGGGCCGAGGAACTGGTGCGTTCGATCCCGAACGCGACGCAGGTCAACCAGTACGCCAACGACCTGAACTGGCGCTCCTACCACGACACCGCCGGTGCCGAGATCCTCGACGCCGTCGACGGTCCCCTCGACTACCTGGTGGCCGCGGTGTCCACGACGGGCTCCATCCAGGGCATCGCGCGACGCCTGCGCGAGGACCACCCGAACCTCAAGGTCATCGCCGTCGACGCCGTCGGCTCGGTCATCTTCGGCGCCCCCGCCGGAGCTCGGCAGATCCCCGGCTTCGGAGCCAGCCGGGTCCCGGAGATCTGCGATCCGGCCGAGATCGACGACGTCGTGCACGTCGCCGACGCCGAGTCCGCCGCCGGGTGCCGACGGCTGCTGGCCACCGAGAAGGTCTTCGCCGGCGGGTCGTCAGGCGCGGTGATCGCCGGCGTCGAGCACCTCGTCTCCCGGTTGGAGGGCCCCGCCCGGATCGTGACGGTGCTGCCCGACCGCGGCGAGCGCTACCTCGATCTGGTCTACGACGACGAGTGGGTCGCCAATCTGCCCGACCCGTGGCAGGAGCACGAGGCGGTGACACCGTGACCCGCACCGTGCGCACACGGCATCCGGCCTCGCCGCAGCAAGCGGACGCCACCAGCGGCCACGGGCGCAACCTGGCCCTGCTGTGGGCGGGGCAGTTCGTCAACACCGCAGGGCTGATGATGCTGGTGCCGATCATGCCGTTCTACCTGGAGCAGATCGGCACCAGCGGAGTCGCCGAGACCCAGACCTGGGCAGGAGTGGCCATCGCCGCCCCGGCCCTGGCCCTGACGGTCGTCACCCCGCTGTGGGGACGGCTGGGCGACCGCATCGGCCGCAAGTGGATGGTGGTCCGCGCGCTGCTGGGCCTGGCCGTGGCCATGGTCGTCATGGCCACGGCGGGCTCCCCCGCGCTGCTCGTGGTCGGCCGCCTGCTGCAGGGCACGCTCGGCGGCGTCGTCGAAGCCGCCGCCGCGTTCGCCGGCTCCACCGGCTCGGACGACAAGCGCGGCTCAACGCTGGGCAAGTCCTTCAGCGCCACCGCGGCCGGTGCGCTCGCCGGGCCGATCGCCGGTGGCCTGCTGGTCGGCTCGGGCGGCCTGCCCCGGCTCATGCTGGTCATCGCCGGGATCGCGACCGCGATCGCGGTGGCCTGCGCGTGGGCGCTGCGCGAACCCGGCCGCATCCCGGAACATCGCACCGAGGCGAAACCGGCGGAGCGGCAACGCCCTTCAGTCCTGCGGGTGCCGGGGGCGGTGCCGCTGGCCGCGGCCGCCGTCGGGGTCTACTTCGGCGTCTACGGCCTGATCCCGGTCTACGCCGAGCACGTCGAAGGCATCGTCGCCCAGCGGGGCAGCGCGAGCCTGTGGGTGGGCGTCCTGCACTCGGTGATGTGGAGCGCGACCCTGCTCGGCTCGTTCTGGTGGGGCAAGCGCAACGACCGCACCGGACGGCCGCTGCGCACCTTCGCCCTCGCCGCCGGTGGGTGCGCGGCCGCCATCGCGCTCGTGTCCTTGCCCCTGGACCCCTACGCGATGATCCCGCTGCGCCTGGTGCAGGGCTTCTGCTTCGCCGCCCTCGCCCAATCGGTGTTCCTGCACTTCAGCAGGCACGCGCCCGCCGAGCACAAGAGCGGGTTCGTCAGCACCGCCAACAGCTGCCTGCTCATCGGCCAATCCGCGGGCCCGCTGCTGGCCGGACCGCTGATCGCGATGCTCACGACACCCAGCACGGTGCTCATCATGGCCGGGGCCTGCGGACTCGGGTGCCTGCTGGCCGTCAAGCCGTACCTGGACGAGAAGCGCACCCACGACCATCTGGCCGAGACACGTCCGATCCGGTACTCGACTCGGCCGTGATCGTGGCACACCCGGACGATCCCGGGACGTGGACCACGCTGGTCACCGCACGTCCGCGAACCACCGGCGGTCGAGGAGCGCGCTGTGGTGCCCGGTGCCGTTGCGGACGTCGTAGGCGCGCGCCACGATCGCGTCGCGCGCGTTCTGCAACAGCTCCCGCAGGACACCCGCGTACTCGAATACAGGTGCTGCGGCAGGATTTCCACGACACCGCGCAGATCGACCTGGAAAGGCTCAGTTCTAGCGCCCGCACCGGGACCCACCTGGTTCACGGCGCTCAGCGTAGACGTCCCCCGCCGCGCTCGGGCGCCGTTCACAACGATGGCGGCCACCCGGTTCTCGGGGAAACTGCGGGGCGATGACCAACACCGTGGTCACCGGGCTCCAACAGCACCGGCGCGACGTGTCGTCAGAACTTCGCTCATACCACCAGGACACGACGGTCCGTGCAGCATGGCGCATGCGTTCGATCACGGGCCTCCGGCTTCGTCGGCGGTGAACGGGGCGCGCAGCGGGCGCAGAGTCTCCTCGCTCTGATCTGCCCGCCGGGGTTGGGCGGCGGGGCTGACGCGGGGCGGGCCGGGCTCGAGGAACGCCACACGCGGCACCGGCGTCCCCGCGCGGGATAGGCCCCCGCGGCCAGCTGGGCGCGGGTCGTGACGCGGCAGGGTGCCGCGCCGATCAACGTGCGCGGTGTCGCTCTGCGGTCCGTTGCCGAGCCGGAGGGAAGTGGAGAGGTTCACAGAGAAGTCCTTCCAGGAAAGTGAATCCGACGGGCGCAGCGCTCTTCGTTGTCACGCGTGCGGCCGTGGTGGTGGGGTGGTTAATCGACGTCGGCGAGGAACACACGTCCTCCGCCGTAGGCGGCGAGCTGGTGGTGGGCGCGGGCGAGCGCGTCGTGTTCGGTGCCGGCGATTCGCGCGGTGTGCTGACCTTCGGCATCGGTGATGTGCCAGACATCATCGGACAACGTCCGCTCGACGTGGCGTGAGTGCCGCATCAGGCCGGCACCGCGGCGTCGTGCTGAGGCGCCAGGTTCAACTCGGCGCGGCGGCTGCGGGACGGGAGTGCGCGCACCGCGGCCGTGTGCAGCTCGCGATGCACGCGGGGCGCCGCGTTGATGAGGTGCAACGGGATGTGCCGATGGGCCGCGTAGGTGCGTGCGGCGACGAGGAGGTCGAGCCCGGCGGTATCCAGGGTGGTGGCCTGGGCCAGGTCCACGAGCGTCTCCGGTGGTGCGGTCAGCAGATGCGGCCAGAGCCGCTCGGCCAGCCGGGTGACTTCCGCATCGACGAGGTCACCATCCACCGCGAGCACGGTGGGCAGGGTCAGGCCTTCGTTGGCCCGCATCGGGCTCCAATACACGTGGAAGGATCCGGCGGCATGGCGCAACGCGGAGCGTCGCAGCTTCACACCGCAGGCGGCGAAAGAGGTTCCGGGAACCCGGGCCCGTGGGAAACGGACTCGACTCAACCGGAGCCGAAGGAGTGTTGCAGCGGACCGCAGCCGGTAGCGCGCCCAGTGGTGGGCGGCGTCGTCGCGGCGACCGGCGCGCTGCTGGTAGGTCGGTTCGGCGGCCTCAACCGCACCGCGAGAACGGGTGCGGGAGCTATGCCGACGAACCGCAGTCCCCGGCCCGCACACGAGGTGCGGGCCGGGAAGTGAACTCAGCGGAGTCTCAGGCCACGCGCACCACGTCGGCCTGCGGGCCCTTGGGGCCCTGGCTGACGTCGTAGGTCACCTTCTGGTCTTCTTCGAGGGTGCGGAATCCGGCCGCGTCGATGGCCGAGTAGTGCACGAACACATCCGGGCCACCCTCGTCCGGGGCGATGAAGCCGAAGCCCTTTTCCGAGTTGAACCACTTCACGGTTCCGTTGGTCATGACTGTCTCCTTCAGGAGCTGGGGTATGACGGGCACCCGCACCGCGCGGAGGCCCGGGCCGGGGGATCTCAGACGGCGGCTCACTCCAGCTACGACCAAAGAAAGAAGCTCGCCCGCATCAACATCCTGCGAGCATGCGCAAAACACGAACCCAGAAAATACAACGACCACCACTCACCCTACACGCGCACCCGGGTGCCGTCACTCCCGCGAGGGCACGCCGGTTCCGCGCGCTGCGGCTCTGCCCAGCAGAAGATCGCGTCTCGACACCGCCCGCCCCGCGACCAGTGGCATCGACGGATGACCTCGCGGACAGATCCACTTCTCGCCAGTGGCCCCTGAAACAGCGAAAGCCCTCATCGATGGATTCCATCAATAAGGGCTCGCACTCGGTAAATTGAATGGTGCGCGATACTGGGATTGAACCAGTGACCTCTACCGTGTCAAGGTAGCGCTCTCCCACTGAGCTAATCGCGCGAGGCGGAGGCGGGAATCGAACCCGCGTACAGGGCTTTGCAGGCCCTTGCCTAAGCCACTCGGCCACTCCGCCGGACTCCGCATCCACACCGAAGCCGGCTGGAACGCCAGAGAACCAGAGCGGATGACGGGACTCGAACCCGCGACCCTCACCTTGGCAAGGTGATGCGCTACCAGCTGCGCTACATCCGCCTGCTGCGACATCTCGGCCCGGTGTCCCGGGCCTGTCCGCCGCGTTGCAATGAACTCTAGACCACGCCCAAGATCGGGATCAAAGGGGGGTCCCCGCTCCGCCTGGTCGCGACCGGGCAGAGCGCTTCTGACCTGATCAGCCCATGTCGAAGGGCAGCAGGCGGGTGAGCGCGTCGTCGACGTCGACCCACAGGTTCTCGTTGCCCGGGACCACCACGTCGTAGGTGCGGTCCAGGAAGTCGGCGAGTTCCTGCGCCGAAGCCTCGAACACGGCGTGACCGGACGGCGAGCTCAGCTCGATGGCGACGACCTCGGGGTCGTCGACCGCCGGGCGGATCGTCACGTCGCCCTCGCCGGCGTGCGCGATCAGGCCGTCGGCCAGCAGATCGCGGGCGAAGACCCATTCGACCCATCCAGCGCGGCCGGTGCGGAACGCGGCCACCACCGCGTAGGGGTCCTGGGTGTCGTAGCGGAGTTCGACCTGGACCGGCACTGCGGGCGCTTGCGGAGCCAGCAGATCGAACACGGCCGTAGAACGGAGTGTCACGTGATCATTACGCATTGTCCTCCCCTTCCTGCTCCCTCCCGGTCCGTTTATCGACCGAGCAACACAGTTGTGACGCCTCATCGGGCAGATTTACTCGCGACTCCCGCATAGATCACCCGGTCGGGCCATGCCCGAATTCGCTGGGCGACCAAGCGAGTGCACTCCGTGGTCGAAATCCCGGGTTCGGAGCGGTCGCCGGTTCCGGCCGATCCCCTTCCGATCGGACGGGCCCGTCGCCCACGCCGGAGACTCGATCCGTCGCGAACTCTCCCGATCAGAGCGGCCGGTCCAAGGGACCCGCCTCGCCCAGTGACCCACCGTCGTTACGTTCTGTAACTAGGTCGACTGTGTCCGAGCCCGGTCTGCAGATCGGTCGCTCACGCCCGGTGAATACCGCCTCCGCGTACCGGCTGACCACCGGGTTCACGCTTCGTCGGGTTCGCCTGACGTGACTCAAGAATAAGCGACGAAGGGCCTTCGCATTTTCCCGAAAATGCCTTGGATGAGACGTCCACCACGAGATGTCACCGTTTCGGGCTAATGGTCTTCACCGCGTCGGTTACAGCGCACGCACGGCACCGAACGCGCGGTCGAGAGGCGGCTCACAGTGTGACCAGGATCGAAGGCTCGCCACAGGGCCCAAAGACCCGTCTTCCGACGAACCGGACAATGATCCCAGTCACAATTCAGTCACAGCGTCAGGCGGCGAGCACCCGTCTGTCCGCTTGACAGCAAACCGCTGTTCACCGGGCCCGGGAACAATGGCGGGCTACCGACTCGTCGGCGCTGTGACCCACCGCACCGCCGGTGGCCCACTGCGACCGTATCCTGAACACGCGAGCCCGACGAACAGCCTTTAGGTGGAGAGCCCTGAACGATCACACCGAGCCGGAAGCCCGACAGACCGGTGCGGAACCGGGCGACCACGAGCACCCCAAGCACCCGCGCCTGCACGCGCTGCGTGAGCGCCTGCGCGGCTACCGCGCGTACGTCCGCCGACGCCGGACCCTGAACATCACCTACCGGGTCGTGCTCGGCGTGTTCGGCACGGCGGTCCTCATCGCAGGGCTCCTGATGATCCCCTACCCGGGACCGGGGTGGCTGGTGGTCTTCGCCGGCCTCGGCATCCTCGCCACCGAGTTCCACTGGGCGCACCGGGTGAACATGTTCGCCAAGCGGCACTACCAGCGATGGGTCCACTGGCTGGGCCGGCAGAGCTTGACCACCAAGCTCACGATCATGGCCGCCACCGGCCTGGTCGTCGTGGTGACGCTGTGGCTGCTGGGCATGTTCGGCACGATCGGCGGCTGGCTCGGCCTGCGCTGGACGTGGTTGGCCTCCCCCCTGTTCGGCCCCTAGAAACGATCGTGTATTGTTCTTCTCATCGCCGGGAACGGCGAACGAACAACAGAACAAGGGCGATTAGCTCAGGGGGAGAGCGCTTCGTTCACACCGAAGAGGTCACTGGTTCGATCCCAGTATCGCCCACAGAACGAAGACCCTGGTCAGAACTCCAACCGGAGAAATGACCAGGGTCTTTTTCATTCCCTCGATGAGGTAGAAGTCAGCAGAAAGTCAGCATCGGATCAGCGAGCGATCAGCGAACCCATTCCGCCGTCATCGTCATCATCATCTCGGATGAGCGTCCAAAAATCCGATCCCCACCATCCGTTCGCCGGGTGTAGAGATCCAGCGTGGTCGACGATCGCTCATGCCCAAGCACGCGCTGAACCTTGTTCACCGGGACTCCGTCATCGACAAGCCACGTGGCATAGAAGTGACGGAGGTCGTGGAACTTCAGCCCACCGGAGGCCAGCCGCGCCACGGCCTTGACCGCCTGCGCCTCGGTCCCGAACTTCTGTCGCTGCCGCTCCCCCGTCAGGTCCTGTGAGCGTGGAGGCCTCTTCTGGCGGTGCGGGGCCGCCCTCGAAGGTCGTCCGGACAGTGGTAGAAGCCAGTGGAAATACCTCGTTCAAGGCGTTCCCCAAGAGCGCCGCCGGTCGGCGTGCGGTGCCGCTGCCGCCCTGGGTTCTCCGAATCATCAGGAAGCACCTCGATGAGTGGCCGACGCTCGACGACCAGTCGCCCGTCTTCGCGAACATGGCGGGTAATCCACATCGCCGGACACTTTTCCGAGCGCGGGTGTGGCGGCCTGCGCTAGTCCGCGCGGGCCTGCTCGGTGGGTTCACCAAGGAGTCTGATGGCTCGATCTGGGCCAGCTGACGCCAGGTCGACGGGGTGAGGACAGAGGCCCTCCTTTGTAGGAACTAGGGCTTCTTAGTGGGCTTTACGGGCGCTTGCACAATGCCGCCTTCCTAGAAGATCCGTCGGCCTAAGAGGCTCGGTGGACTGCATCGGCCCAAAAGGTGCCGTCAAGCCTCATGAGGCACGTATACCGACCGGTGACATCAACGGCATTTCTGCAGCCTGCGCCGGAGCCTGGCTGCGACCTGATCGGCGACGATCCAGGCGATTCCCGACAGGCCGAGCCGGCGCATCACTGCAAGTCGGTCGACACTGTTCCAGTGTTCGACGATCTGACCATTCCGCACGCGGACGATGTCCATCACATCTATCGCTATCAGGCGCTCCGCACCAGGTCGACTCCTCGATGCGGGATGCTTTCCAAGGAAGGTTTTACGAGTGACGACACGGTCGCCGTCGGCGATCATGTCGTGAATCTCGACACGGAGATCGGGTAGGATCGCGTGGAGGAACGTAAAGATCTGCATAACACCGTCCCGATCACTTCGCTCCCGCGGGGCGGGAGTGTGGTTCCGAAAGTCATGAGCTAATAGCTCTTCACCAGTCTCGAAGCGCCCGCCTGCTTGAAAATCTTCGACGAAGCGCCGTACAAGCGCCTTGTTGCCTTCACTCACTCTGCCTCCCGACTTCGAAGATTCCCCTTGCGAGCCGGATCGGCGTTGCCAGATCGAGGGGATGGGCACAGTCCCTCCGCATGGTTCGGAATGCTCCCAAACGGCGCCTGCTGATGGCGTTTGCGGGTGTAGACGTTCCAGGCGGTGGCGGATGACGGAAAGTATCCGGGGTTACTCCCACGACCCATCAGATTATGGGTAGCCCTGGCTGACATTGCAATCGCGCGGAAGGACCGAGGTGGGCGCAGCATGGTGAGATCGCCGTTCGTCACTCGTTCGTCAGTAGGTCAAGAACGAGCAAAAAACGACGAGAAGCCAGGAGCAACGTCTTGCCTGGTCAGGCAAGGTTTCGTGCTGGAACCGCAGGTAGCAAATCCGCTGATAGTCATTCGGCTTCAACGTCTGAGACCTCGTGGCTCGCCTGTGCTGAGCGCACTACGGAGCTGGCCAGCCATCCGTGCCGCGTACCTATTCTCAGCTTGAAGGCTAGCCTCGTGCCCCTTGGTGTAGGGAACGACCCCAACCGAATGCCTTCCCATCTCACTGGCCGCACGTAGTCCCGTGGCTTGTCGCGCTGAGGGCGGGAAGCGCTAGAAGTCTTGGTCCGATTCGCGCCCGGTGGCGTGGTGGAGGCGACGCAGATGTACGTGCCGAATCATGCGGATGGTGGGGCGGATCGCCAGTTCGATGCTGCCCAGCAGGAACATCCAGGTGCCCAGGTTGAACATCGCGGAAACAGAGACGCCACCAGGAGGTTCGCGGTTCACACGCCGCATGTGAACCCCATCACATTTGTAGGCGCGTGCTAGGGTGCGGACCCAGACGGGGCGTAAGCGCAATCCGCACCCTGATCAGGCTTTTCCTGGCCTGGATGCCTCTGCTCCGAATCTTTAGCGTCCAGCCACATGGCTTACATCGACGACCCGATCGGACGGCGTGGCAACGTCACCGCGGACCCCGAATTGCGGTACACCACCAACGGTCACGCGGTGGCCACGCTCACGCTCGCGTGCCATCCACGCATCCTCGACACCACCAGCGGCAAGTTCCGCAACGCCGAACCGGTCTACCTGCCGTGCGTGTTCTGGCGGCACCTCGCTGAGCACGTCGCCGCCACAGTCACCAAAGGCACCCGGCTGATCGTCTATGGGTACCTGCAGGACCAGGACTGCCGCGACGGCATCCGAGTCACCTATAAACAGCTCAACGCCATCGACGCCGCAGTATCCGTCCGGTGGGCCACGGCCACCGTCACCAAAAGCAGCCGTCAAACCGCCAACAGACGATGCGCCACTTTGAGCGTGGCCGAGCGCTAGTCGCACAGCTGCTATCCGGCCTGTCCCGAGCCAGACCCAAGAGGCAGCAAAAAGTAAGCATCACGGGCGCCAGAGCCCGATACGCACCAACACAGAACAGCAGGTCCGCCGCACTAGACGACACGAGTCGTCACCAGAAAAACCCCAGGTCAGCGTCCGAACACGCCGTTCACACCGAAGAGGTCACTGGTTCGATCCCAGTATCGCCCACAGAACGAAGACCCTGGTCAGAACTCCAATCGGAGAAATGACCAGGGTCTTTTTCATTCCCCGACCGGGGTCGGCGAATCCATTGCGCCTTCTCAGATGCCGGTTCGAGGAATCCGATCTCACCGCAGGAATTGCGGGGTCTAGCTGTATGAGGGCTGGACGTTGGTTACGCCTGACGGGAGCCGTGAGGCTGGTGGCCGACCGCCTGCCGCGGTGTGTGGTCCGTGGTAGTTGTAGTGGATGTTCCAGACCATGATCGCTGTTGAGCGGGCAGCCTCGCAGGAGAAGTCGCGGGCGTAGAGCAGCTCCTCGGCCAGAATGCGCTGATAGCGCTCCACTTTCCCGTTGTGCCGCGGCGTGTACGGCTTGGTTGTCGTATGCCTCGCCTGGTTGCCGACGATTCGAGCGAAGTCGCCAGAGCGATAGCACGCACCGTTGTCTGTGACGATCCGGTGGATATGGTCGATTCCGTGGGCTGCGAACCAGATCTTCGCTCGGGCCAGGAACGCCGCAGCGGTCGCTCCCTTCTCGTCACTGAGAGGCTCGGTGTAGGAGAGCCGGGAGAAGCCGTCGATTGCCGAATGCAGGTAGGTGTCTCCGCGCTTCGCGCCAGCTGACTTCGCTCGCCCGGCGGCCTTGGCCTGATCGCTGTCGCGGCGTGGATACGCCAACCTCCTCCGTCGGGGATCCGTCCGACCTTCTTCACGTCGAGGTGGACCATGTGGCCGGGCCAGCGGGCAGTGATCTTCCCTGGCTTCCGGTTGCTGTCTCCGCCGGGATCGATAAACCGGCGCCTGCCCAGGCCGAGTCTGGCCAGGTGCCGGGTCACCGTGCGGCGATTGATCGAGAACTCGATGTCAGCGAGTTCGTTGGCGATGCGCTGGGCGGGCCACTTGTAGTCGCGTCGCCAGGTCTCGCTCCTCTCGACGACCCGGGCGGGTGTGGCGTTGGGGCTCCGGCGTGGTGCCGACGATCGATCGAGCAGTCCGGCGTCACCGTGACGTCGCCACCGGTTGACCCACTTCGACGCGCAGGCTCGTGAGATTCCCATCTCTGCTGCGACATGGGCGATCGGTCGGGTTTGACAGCGTTCGACGAGGCGACGTCGTCCCTCGATGGAGAGGGGCGCGTTGGCGTGGAGCACAGCGTTTCCTATCGGCTACACGAGCTCGGTGGGCTCAGACGGTCGTGTTGCCTGAGCCCACCGACTTAGGGACGTGGGGTCGGGCACTACCGGAGTGGGATATCGACGCCGTACTCGTCCGTGGGCCGGGGGCCGTGGATGCGCCGATCAGCTTCAGTGATGGCAACGTCGTTGATGCTCGCTTCGCGGCGCCGCATGAGGCCGTACTCGTCGAACTCCCACAGTTCGTTGCCGTAACTGCGCCACCACTGGCCTTCTGCGTCGTGGCACTCGTACTGGAAGCGGACGGCGATCCGGCTCTCGCGGAAGCCCCAGAGGCTCTTACGCAGCGCGTAGTCAAGTTCGCGCTCCCACTTCCGGGTCAAGAACGCGATGACCTCCTCGCGGCCACGGACGAACGTGTCCCGGTTCCGCCACGTCGAGTCCGGCGTGTAAGCCAGGGCCACCCGGTGCGGGTCGCGGGTGTTCCATGCATCCTCAGCCGCCTGGACCTTCTGCAGGGCCGTCTCCTGCGTGAACGGTGGGTACGGCGGGCGATCTTCCGACATTGTTGCCCCCTAACGTTGAGAACGTTCGTTCTCTATCGGTGGGAGTCTACGATAGGGAACGAACGTTCTCAATGCCAAGGAGTCCGGATGCCAGCCCCGATCACCGAGGAACAGAACCGCCTGGACCGCGAGGCCCTGCTCGATGTAGCCGAAAGGCGGTTTTACGAGCAAGGGATCCAGGCGGTCGGCATGGATGAGGTCCGTGCTGCATCCGGTCTGCCGCTGAAGCGGATCTACCGACTTTTCGCGGCGAAGGAGGACCTCGTGGTGGCGGTGCTCAAGCGTCGCGATCAGCGATGGAGAGCGAGCCTGACGGCCCACGTGGAGGAGGTCGAGGATCCCCACGAGCGCGTACTCGCGATCTTCGACTGGCTTGCCGAGTGGTTTGCAGAACCCGGCTTCCGCGGATGTGCCTGGATCAATGCCCACGGCGAACTCGGACCCGCATCCGAGGCGGTGCGAGCCGAAGTCCGGTCACACAAGCAGGCATTCCACGACCAGATCGCGGTGTGGGTCCACGCCACCGGGCTAGCGGTGGTTGAACCTGTTTTCCTACTCGCTGAAGGAGCCATCGTGGCGGCCGGCATCAGTGGCGACCCCGCCCCAGCCCGCCACGCGCACGCAGCCGTCGCGACGCTGCTCGGAACACCTTGATTACAGCCACGCCGTCAACAACCTCTTTGCCCGCAACATCTAGCGCTTGGTGGCGGCCGTTCTCACCGCGCGCAGCATCAGTCGGACCGCGGCGACGTGGCCGCCCGAAGCGAGCAGTGCAGCGCGGTAGCCGCGCCCGATCAGGCCGTGGAAGTCCGCGTACGAACGCGCGACGAGCACCGTTGATCCCTCCTGTTCCGGTGGGTCGGCGAGTTCGAAGCGGAGCAGGTAGGTCGCGAGCCGGTGCCGCCCGGAGAGATCCAGTCGCCGGTGGGGCTCTTCGGCCGTCACGGCGAAGCCGTTCGGCGGGTTCGCACCGAGGATCCACGCGATGGGCTTCCCCCGGCTGAGGATCTTCTCCGACTGGTCCAGCACGGCCTGCCACACCTGGCCCCGGGATGCATGGATCAGGACGTGGTGATCGTCGAGATGCACGGGCTCCTGCGTCATGCGCCGAGTATCGCGCGAAGCCTCCCGCGGCCGTGGGCAGTTCTGGTCTGAACTGACCGGGCGCAGCAGACTGGGGCTCCCCGTGGGTGTGGACACGGGGAACCCGCACGATATCGATCACGGACCGCTCGGACCAGAACCGTCCCTTGAGGACGATCAATGAGCAACACAACGCGAATATGTAAGGGTTTTCGCCTCCTGAACGTGAAGTCGATCATCTTTCGCGTGGTTGTTGACCCCCGAAGCCGCGGGCATACGAATGCCCAAGCGGTCGGTCACCACCTGCGCTGGAACTCTGCGCTCATGATTGCTACGGGTCTGTCAGCCGCACCGACCGAGCGACGACGCCAACCGGCGCAGCGAGATCGTCTGGAGTGGGTGGGCCGCCGGTTTCGGCGCCGCGGCCGGTGCGGGTCTGATCCTGCTCGCGCATCGAGCGCTGGCCGACGACGCCTGGATCACCCTGACCTACGTCCGCAACCTCGCCGCTGAACGCCTGGTCGCTGGCCGCGATCTTCTGGGTGGTCAGGAGTCCGGTGGTCGCGGTCGGAGCGCTGCTGACGGTCACGCTCGCGATCACCGGCTGGTGGTCGGCGCGGCTGGCGCGGCGGGTCGGGGCTTCCGCCGCGATGCCGTTCGCGGTGGTGGCGCTGCTCGTGACCACACCGCTGGTGGTGTCCACGATCGGGCTGGAAACCTACCTCGGGATCGCCGTGCTGGTCGGCGTCGGGCACCACGCCCTCGCGGACCGGTCGTGGGCGACCGGGGTGCTGTGGGGTCTGGCGGTGCTGTGCCGGCCCGATCTCGTGGTGCCCGCAGGCGTGCTCGTCGTGGTGCTGCTCCGGCGGGAGCGGCTTCGAGCAGCTGTGATCGGGGCGCTGCTCGCCCTGCTGTGGCACGTGTGGTCGTGGTGGCGCCTCGGCGGTCTCATCCCGGACACCACGTTCATCAAGGTGTCCGAACCCGGTTCGCTCACGATGCTCACCGCACCCCTCGAACTCTTCGCGCGCTACTACCCGGTGAGCACCGCGCTCACCGCCGTCACGGTCGGAGCCGGGCTCTGCGGCGGGATCTGGGCTTGGCGCCAGCGCCGATCGGCCTGGGCGCGGTTGGCGCTGGCGTTCCTGCTCGCGGGGTGGGCGCACTGGGCGGCGCTGCTGGCCATCGACGCGTATCCGCAGGCCTGGTACTTCGCGCCGCTGGTGGCCTGTTCCGCGCTGACCGCGTCGATCGCCGTCGCGAGAATCGGCGGCGTGCTCTGCTGCGCGGGAACCGCGCTGCTCGCCGCGTTCTCGCTCGTCGTCGCCGGTCCGGCGCCGTGGGCGGCGAGGCCGCTGGTGTTCAACGTGGCCGTCAGCGACCAGTACTTGGCGATCGGATCCGAGATTCCCGCGCTCACCGGAGGTGATCGGGTTCGCGGGCCCGGCGAGATCGGGGCGCTCGCCTACGGTCGGGCGGGCTGGTGGTCGACCACTTCGGAGACCGGGGACTGATCAAGCCCCTGCTCGACCAGCGCCGCGAGCGGTCCGGGCCCGTGGGCGAGGACCTGCTGCGGCTGAACTGGCTGCACCAGCGGAACGCGAGCCCGCCACGCCTCGACCACGAACTCCACTTCGCGCCGATCCTCCCGAATCCGCCCGGTCGGCTCATCAAGACCTGGCCGATCGAGCTGCCCGCCCGAGGGCAGGACCAGCTCGTACTGGTCGAGCGCTAGAACGCTCCGACTCGGAGAGCTCTTCTCGTGGCGCCGTTTCCGATGAAAGCGAGCTTTCCGCGTGACCATCGACCACCTCAGCCGGATGAGCATGGGCGTTCTGCAGGCGTTCGTGCTGGTCGTGTGCGCCGCCGGTGCCGTGGCGAGCTTCCTGCGCGAGTCGACCACGTCCAAGGCCATCGTCAACGCGGCCGCGCGGGGTGCGTCCCGCTACGCCGTTCCTTCGCCCGACCAGGTTCGGTCCGTCACCGGAAAACCCGCGGAGGCGCTCGTCTTCTTCGGCTGGGGGAACGCGGTCCTGGCCGGCTTGCCGGGGGTGATCGGACTGATCGTGGTCCTGGCGGACGGAGACGACGCCGAGAGCGCGCTGATCTTCTCCCTCGTCACCGGCTACGCCTTGGTCATGGCCTTCGTCGGTTATGCCGGCACCCATCTGCTCACCCCGGCCCACGAACGTCGCCACGCCCGGATCGCCGCGCATTGGAGTTCGAACGACGAGGGCCACGCCTGGAAGCCGGCGAAGCAAGCGCGCCGCGACGGTGCGGGCAAGAAGTCCCCGTCCAGGCCGTCGATCGCGAATCGGTGTCTCTACGCTGCCGCGGGTCTCTGGCTCGGGGGTGTCCTCGCGCTGCAGCTGTCGGTGCTGACGCGCTGCGCGGGCAGCCCGGGGGCGGGGAAGTACGAGTGCGAGGAGACCACCTACTCCTCGCCGGTCGAGACCCTGATCGCCGGGGGCTTCTGGGTCTTCATCGTCCTGATCTCGTTGGGCGTGGTGCTCGCCGCCCTCGGCGTGCTGTTCGACTGGAGGCAGCGCGCGTCCGAACGTGCCGCGCTGCGCGCGGTGCTGGCCGATCCGAGCTCCGACCGCCCGGCCGAGGACCTGCTGGCCCACCACTCGCAGCGGCAGGCGCATCCGCTGGCGCGCGTCGGCGCGGCGATGTCCGGGGCGTGCCTGGTGTTCAGCACGTCCTCCTACCTGGTCGGTCGCGGCCTGGGGCTGGGATCGGAGGACGTCTTCGCCCCTCATCGCACCGAATCTCTCGCCGCGATGGTCGTTTCGGCGGGCATGTTCGTCGCGGCGCTGATCGGCACCGGCATCGTCAACGTGCGCGGTCGCGAACTCCGCAACGCCCTCATGGAGCGCTGGCCCTCTCCCCCTTCCTGGAAGGCCGACGAGGACGGGAAGGTGCAGCGCGCCAAGCGGGGCCCGGCACTGCACGGCTCGCGCGAGGTCAAGGTCGGCGCGGACAAGACCTCCGACCCGCGGTGAGGCCTCGGCCGATTCTGGCTCAACGCCCGCTGAGCAGGCAGAACTCGTTGCCCTCGGGGTCTGCGAGGACCACCCAGGTGACGTCGGGCGACTGGCCGACGTCCACGCGGCGTGCGCCGAGGGATTCCAGGCGCCGCAGTTCGTCGGCGGTGGAGCGGTCCTCGGCGCGGAGGTCGAAGTGCAGGCGGTTCTTGGTGGTCTTGGGCTCGGGCACCGCGAAGACGTCGATGCGCGGCCACGCACCGTCGGCGGGGCCGATCGTGATGCCGTCCTCCTCCCGGTCGACGACGTGCCAACCGAGCACGGCGCACCAGAAGGCGGCCACCTTCTCGGTGTCGTGGGCATCGATGGCGACAGCGGCCAGCCGACTGGACATGCGCCGAGTATGACCAGCGGCCCCGGCGAGCGCACTCGAATTCCGTTGCGGCCGACGCCCGCAGGAGCGAAAGCGGTCGGCCGCAGACGAGATCGTCCACCGGCCGGTCTGAGAGGTGCAGGAAGGAGCGCGGTGCGGAACGCCCTGCATTTCCCGCGCTTTGCGGTGTTCGGTCAGGTCGCGTAGCGGTCCGTGGCGTTGATCAGGGCGTCGAGGATTCCCGGTTCGTCGTAGGCGTGGCCCGCGTCGGGGATGATCCGCAGGTCGGCCTCCGGCCAGGCTTCGGCGAGCTCGAAGGCGGTGAACGGCGGGGTGATGACGTCGTAGCGGCCTTGGACGATGGTGCCCGGGATGCCGTGCAGGCGGTGGGCGTTGGCGAGGATCTGACCTTCGGCGAGCCAGGCACCGTGCACGAAGTAGTGCGTTTCGATGCGGGCGAAGGCCGCGGCGAACGCGGGGTCGCCGAAGGTCTCGACGAGCTCCGGGCGCGGCAGCAGTCCGATCAGGTGCGCCTCCCAGCGGCTCCAGGCGATGGCGGCGCGTTCGCGGACCTCGTCGTCGGGGTCGTGCAGCATCCGGTGGTAGGCGCGCAGCACGTCGTCGCGCTCGGACTCGGGCACCACCGCGAGCAGGTCCGCCCAGCGGTCGGGGAAGAGGTTGGCGGCGCCGCCCGCGTAGAGCCACTCGAGCTCGGAGCGGCGGCAGGTGAACACGCCGCGGAGCACCAGTTCGCTGACGCGCTCGGGGTGCGTTTCGGCGTAGGTCAGCGCCAGGGTGCTGCCCCACGAACCGCCCAGGCCCAGCCAGGACTCGATGCCGAGGTGCTCGCGGAGGCGCTCGATGTCGGCGACCAGGTGCCAGGTGGTGTTGCTGCTCAAGTCGGCGCCGAGGGCTCCCGCGTCGGGTGTGCTGCGACCGCATCCGCGCTGGTCGAACAGCACGATCCGGTAGGCGTCGGGGTCGAAGAGGCCGCGGTGCGCCGGCGTGGAGCCGCCGCCGGGACCGCCGTGCAGGAACACCGCGGGTTTCCCGTCCGGATTGCCGCTCTCCTCCCAGTGGACGAGGTTGCCGTCCCCGACGTCGAGGTGGCCTGAGGCGTGAGGTTCCCGCTGCGGGTGGAGATCGCGCATGCCCGCCATCGTGCCCCAGCGGTCGGCGGCGCGGGGCTCATTCTTCGCGCCCGGTGTTCGTCAGAGGCGTCGGACGCCGTCCAGGACCGCTTCCAGGAGTTGGCGATCGGGTCGTTGGGCTTGACGGGACGTCTTGTCCGTGACGAGGTCACCGCGGTCGATCAGGTCCGACACCAGGACCTTGGCGACCACGATGGGCGTGTCCAGATGCGCGGCGACCTCGGCGATGGACATCGGGCGCACGCACAGGCGCAGGATCTCCTCGTGCTCAACGGAAATTCGGCTGCGATCGGCACCGCTCCACGACGTCAGCAGCTGGGTGGCGACGTCGAGTTCCGGTCGTGCCGGGCGGGTGCGACCGTGCACCATGGCATACGGTCGCACCAGCGGCCCGGACTCCTCGTCCAGCCAGAGCTGGCCGTCTTCAGACATGGGAGCGCCTTCACTGCTGGCGCAGCTGCGACACGGCATCCACCCTCGGGGCCGAGCTCAGGTACTCGCCGACACGGATCACCATCAGGTTCATCTCGTAGGCGATCATGCCCACGTCCGCGTTCTCGTCTCCGAGCAGCGCCATGCACGCACCGGCACCCGCCGCGGTGACGAACAGGAACGCGGTGTCCAGTTCCACCACGGTCTGCCGGACGCCACCGCCGCCGAAGTGCCTGCCGGTCTCCTTGGCCAGGCTCTGCAGCGCGGAGGCCATGGCCGCCAGGTGGTCGGCGTCTTGCGGGGTCAGTCCCTCGGACCTCGCCAGCAGCAGCCCGTCACCGGAGAGCACCACCCCGTCGCGGGCGCCCACGACCCGGTTGACCAGGTCGTCCAACAACCAGTTCAGGTCATCGTCAGAACCGATCTGTTCGCTCATTCCTGCGCTGCTCCTCGAATCGTCGGGTCAAGCTCGGTCGCGGCCGCCGGCCCGGCGCGCATCCAGGGTTCCGCGTTGGAACGCCGACATGGTGCCACGGGTCCGCTCCGGCTGGAGCGACGCAGTGTCCTGCGCAACTCCGCCGTCCGGTTCGTCGCGCAACTGCGGGGCCAGGTTCTGCTGGCGGTCGCGGCGCGGCAACTGGGGCCGTTCGGCGTCGGGATCGTCCGACGGGAAGCGCGGTTCGAACTCGGCCACGGGCTCCTCGATCGCGGCGACCGGGGCGGTCCGCGCCTCGCGGACCGCCGACTGCCCGGTGGCGCGTTCTCGGGCCTTCTCGGCCAACTGCGACATGCTCTGCTTGTCGCCCTGCGCCGCCTCTTCGGCGACGATGTGCGGGGGCAGCAGCACGAACGCCACCGTGCCCTGCTCCTCGGCCTCGCGGAGGTCGACCTCGATGCCCCGGCGGGCCGCCAGGCGAGCGACCACGAACAGACCCAGCCGGGAGTCCCCGCGACGCGTGATGTCCTCGAAGCGCGGCGTGGTGGCCATCAGGACGTTGGCCTCATCGCGGTCGGCGGGCCGCATGCCCAGGCCCTCGTCCTCGATCTGGATCAGCACGCCGCGCGGCGTGTCGCTGCTGTAGACCTGGACCTGCGAGCGAGGCGGCGAGTAGGACGTGGCGTTGTCCATCAGCTCGGCGAGCAGGTGGATGACGTCCCCGACCGCGGCGCCGACCAGCGAGATCTCCGGCGCGGCGTGCACCCGGATCCGGTAGTAGTGCTCGGTTTCGGCGACGGCGGAGCGGATCACGTCGATCAGGCGCACCGGCTTGCGCCACTGCCTGCCCGGCTTCTCGCCCGCCAGGATGATCAGGTTCTCGGCGTTGCGCCGGGACCGGGTCGCGAGGTGGTCGAGCTGGAACAGGCCTTCCAGCCGCTCCGGGTGCTCCTCGCTGCGCTCCATCTTGTCCAGGGTCTTGAGCTGGCGGTGCACCAGGCCCTGGTTGCGGTGCGCGATGCCGAGGAAGACCTTGTTGGCGCCTTCCTTGGCCTGGTTCTCCTTCACCGCGGCGACGACCGCCGTGTGGTGGGCGGTGTTGAAGGCGTCGGCGACCTGGCCGATCTCGTCCGCGCCGTAGTTCAGCGGGGTCAGCTCGGCTTCGATGTCGAGCTCTTCGCCGTGTTCGAGCCGCTCCATCACGTTGGGCAGCCGCTCGGTGGCCAGCAGCAGGGTGTCGTCGCGCAGCCGCTCCAGACGCCGGACGAGCACCCGGTTGACCAGCACTCTCGCGTTGCGGGCGGCCAGCAGGATGCCCAGCAGCATCGCGGCGAGCGCGACGAGGCTGCCGACGAGCACGCCGATGAGGTGCCCGCTGGCGTTGCTGACGGCCATCAGCGCGCCGGAGCGGACCTGCTCGACGGCGATGGCCGAGAGGTCGCTCGCGACCTGCGCGGTGCCCTGCCGCCAGGAGGCCTCGTCGACGGCGAAGCGGCCGGGGCGCTGCGGCGGGTGCTCGATGAGCTGGTCCTCCAGCTCGGCGACGCGCGCCCAGGCAGGACTTCCCTGGAGCCGCTCGGCGATGTCTCCCGCGCGCGGCTCGGCGGCGGGGACCTCGGCTTCGAGGGTGTTGCGGTAGGAGCCGACGAGTTGGGCGAACTCGAGGTGGGCGGCGGTGCTGAACTCGCCGTCGGCGAGCGCGGTGGTGCCGAGCGAGGCCGCGCGCGACATCTGGTCGGCGGCGCGGAACAGCTCGGTGCCCACGTGCCCGGCGTGGCCGCTCTCGGTGTCGGCGACGGTCTCGGTGTAGGACTCGAACACGTCGAGCCCGGCGTCGAGGACCTCGTTGTAGTAGTTCAGGGCCTCGGTGCGGCCGGCCTGACCGGATTCGGCGCGCTGCCGCTGCTTGGGCAGCTGGGCGAGCAGCCCGTCCAGCGACTTGATCTTGCCCGCGACCTCCGGGGAGGCGGATTCGGCGGCGACCCGCAGCGTGCGGCGCATCTCGGCGACGGTGCGGTCGGTCTTGGGCCGCTGGGCCGCCAGGGCGGTCGGATCGGCTCCTCGGCCGCTGAGCCGGTCGACGACCAGCCGCCGCTCCTCCTGCAGGGCCGCGAAGGCGTCGGCCGTCGGGAGCGCCGCGTCGCGGACCTCGGTGGCGACCACGCGGGAGTGGAAGCCCTGGTAGATCGGCACCGCCGAGAACGCCAGCCAGATGGCCAGCAGGATGATGCTGGGTGCCAGCCCGACGCGGGTCAGGCGGGCCCGGATCGTCTTGTGCTCACTACCCGAACTGCTCCGCGTCACAGCGCCTCGTAACCGTCGAACCGGTCGCGGTTCGGCGCACGTTCGCCGGAATCGCGACTCAACTCAGCAGGGCTCCGCGACCGGGGATGCGGCGCGGAATTCGGCATCAGCATGAGGCACGCGAGTCTGAAACTCACCGCTCGTGACCAAGCCGATACCACTGTCAGCGTCGAACATCGTTCGCCCGACAGGATGAACGAACCCTAGCACAGGGTGATCTTGAGCCCCGATGAACGTCATCTCCCGCCCAATCCCGAGAAACGGGCGAGGAAGGACCTTGCGGACATTTCGAAACGTCGATTCTGGAATCCGCGCATCCGATCGCGCAGGATGGCGGCATGACCAACGACGTGGCGATCATCGGCGGCGGAATCGTGGGCCTGGCCACGGCTCACGCGCTCATCGAGCAGCAGCCCGACCGCCGGATCACGGTGCTGGACAAGGAACGTCACTGGGGCGCGCACCAGACCGGGCACAACTCAGGCGTGATCCACAGTGGACTCTACTACCCGCCCGGCAGCGCGAAGGCGCGGTTCGCCCGAGCCGGTGGTGAAGCGATGTACCGCTTCTGCACCGATCACGGAATCCCCGTGCGGCGCACCGGGAAAGTGGTGGTCGCCACCTCGATCGATCAACTGCCCCGGCTCGCCGAGCTGCAGCGGCGCGGCACCGCCAACGGCGTGCAGGTCAGCGAACTCGACCAGATCGGGCTGCGCGAACGCGAACCCCACGTGCGCGGGGTGCGGGCGCTGCACGTCCCGGACGCCGGCATCACCGACTTCGCGGCGGTCAGCGAGAAGCTCGCCGAACTCCTCGCCGAGCGCGGCGTGGACCTGCGACCCGCCACCGAGCTGCTCGGAGTCCGCCGCGACGGCTCCGACCTGGTGCTGCTCACCGACCGGGGTGAGATCCGCACCCGCCGGGCTGTCAACTGCGCGGGACTGCACAGCGACGCCGTCGCCGAGCTCGCCGGGACCACGCCGCCCGCCCGCGTCCTGCCGTTCCGCGGCGAGTACTACGAGACCACGTCCTTCAGCCGCGACCTGGTCAACTCGCTGGTCTACCCGGTTCCCGACCCGGCGTTCCCGTTCCTGGGCGTGCACCTGACCCGCATGATCGACGGCAGCCTGCACGTGGGCCCGAACGCGGTGCCGGCGCTCTCGCGGGAGGGCTACCGCTGGGGCGCGATCTCGCCCTCCCACCTGCAGCGCCTGGCCACCGACCCGGGACTGCGGGTGCTGGCCAAGAAGTACTGGCGCACCGGAGCCACCGAAATCGCCCGCTCCGCCCTGAAACCCCTGTTCCTGCGGGCCGCCCGCACCCTGCTGCCCGAGCTGCGCGGCCACCACCTGCTGCGCGCCGAGGCGGGCGTGCGCGCTCAGGCCGTCACCCCCGACGGCAGCCTCGTCGACGACTTCCTGGTGGTGGAGGACGAGAACTGGGTCCACGTCCTCAACGCCCCCTCCCCGGCGGCGACGGCGTCCCTGCTGATCGGCAAGGACATCGCCGCCCGGCTGCGGTCGCGGGACTGAGCGCGCTCAGTCCCTGGTCTGGGTGAGGTCTTCGAGGTATTCCTGCAGGGTCTTGCCGAGGAGGTAGGTGTCGGCGGGGGCGACCATGGTGAAGGTGTCGTCCGGCGATTCCGGGATGACCGCCGAGCGGCCGGTCGGCGAGTGCCGGATCTCGATGCCGTGGCGCCAGCGCTGGAACTCGCCGCCCTCGCTCCGGTAGGCGACCGACAGCCGGGCGTCGGTGCCGTCGGCGCGGGCCAGCAGATCGGCCACGGCGCGGGCGTCGTCGGTGGGGACCTCGCGCTGCTTGAGCTCGTAGGCGAGCCAGTCCGCGGCCTGGTCCCGCTCGGCGGCTTCCGCCCGCGCTTCGGCGAGTTCGCGCGTGGGGACGGTGACCTCGCAGCCCTCGGCGGGTTCGCGCTTGGGCAGGCACGCGACGAGCGCGGGCCAGGGCGCGTCCGGGCGGACGACCTCGGCGGTGACGTCCTCGCCGCAGACCCGGACCCGCACTCCCCCGCCGTCGCCGACCGCGACGACCGCGCGCAGCTCGGTTTCATCGGGGACGCGCACCTCGGCCAGGCCGAAGACCGACGCGCGCGAGAGCGTGCTCGCCACCTCCCGCCACTGCTCGGACACGTCACCGGGTTCCGGTGCGATGACCAGGAATTCGGCCACCTCGTCGGCCACGTCGCTCAGCAGCGCGGCCAACTCGCGCAGTCCGCACTGCACCGCCTCAGTCCCCCTCCGGCTGCGCGACGCGGCGGACGATGCCGGCCAGCGCGCTGCTGACGATGGACACGATCAGCGCGCCCCAGAAGGCCGCCCAGAAGCCGTCGACGTGGAACGGCAGGTCGAGCTCACCCGCGAGGTAGCTGGTCAGCCAGAACAGCAGGCCGTTGACGACCAGCCCGAACAGGCCCAGCGTCAGCACGTAGAGCAGGCAGCCGAGCGTCTTGGCGATCGGCTTGAGCACCAGGTTGACCAGGCCGAAGATCACCGAGACCGCCAGCAGCGTCAGGATCTTCGTGGTGGTGTCCTCGCCGGAGAGGTCGATCCCCGGCAGCGCGGTGGTGATCCACACCGCGACCATCGTGATCAAGATGTGCAACAGCAGTCCCACGGCGCCTCCCTAGTCGATCTACCCGAGACGCTACCGCCGAACGCGCGCGCAGGTCAGTCGAACAGCGTCCCCACTAGGTCGAGGGCGTCGGCGCGGGTGCGGGTGCGCGCTTCGAGGAACCGGTAGACCAGGCCCTGGCGCAGGCCCCACGGGCAGATCTCCAGCTCCGGGAGCTCCAGCGATTCCATGATCACTTCAGCGACGATCGCGCCGGCCAGGATGCGCCTGCCCCTGCTGCGGGAGACGCCGGGCAGCTTCGCGCGCTGCTCGTGGTCGAGCTCGGCGAGCCGGGGGATCCACCGCGACAGGCGCTTGAGGCGCAGCCGGTGCGGTCGGCGGGCCAGCTCGTCCGGCGTGCTCTCGGTGAGCACCGCGAGCTGCCGCAGCACCTTCGACAGCGCGAGCGGGTGACCGCCCTCCACCTGCCGCAGGGCCTTCGGGATCGTGGCGTGCAGCTCGTGGCGCAGGTCGGCGAGCTGCGCGGGCGTCGGCGGGTCGTCGGGCAGGAACTGCCGGGTCAGCCGAGCGGCGCCGTGCTGGAGCGAGACGACCAGATCGGGGTTTGTGCCGGTCCCGGTCGCGACGTCGAGCGTGCCGCCGCCGATGTCCACCGTGGTCATCGCCCGTCCGCTGCGACCGTGCCAGCGGCGGGCCGCGTGGTAGGCGACGGCGGCCTCGTCGCGCGGGGTGAGCACGCCGATGCGCACGCCGGCGGCCTCGCCGAGGCGCTTGCGCAGCCGGGCACCGTTGCTCGCATCGCGCACCGCCGAGGTCCCGTAGGCGATCAGCGCCTCGGTCGGCTTGTCGGACGCGGCGCTCACGCAGTGCCGCACCGCGCGTTCGGCGTCGGCGATGCCCTCCTCGGTGACCCGGCCGTCGGGCAGGGTGTGCTCGGCGAGCCGGGTGCGGGACTTGACGCTCCAGGTGGCGCGGGGCATCCGCGGGCTGGCGAGGTCGACGATGTCCAGTCGGGCCGCCGCGGAGCCGATGTCGAGCATGGCGAGTCTCATGACGAAGTCACAGCCTTGATGAACGACATGCCAACAGCATGGGCATGACAGACGTCGCGCGGCCAAATCGCCGCGTCGCTTTGCGAGGTGCATCACATGTCGAGACGGTACGGGCGGACTCCCCGCCGGGACGTACTCGGCGGTAACCTCGCCTGCAGACCTCGGCGGTGTCGCCGCGACCCGCCGCCGCCGGACCCGGAAGGAACGGCCGATGCGCATCGGGATGCCGCTGAACTACAGCGGAGGCTTCAAGGAAACCGTCGACGACCTGGCGACCTACGAGAAGGCCGGGCTGGACATCGTCTACGTCCCGGAGGCTTACTCCTTCGACGCGGTCAGCCAGATGGGCTTCATCGCCGCCAAGACCGAGCGGCTGGAGATCGCCTCCGGCATCCTCCAGATCTACACCCGCACGCCCACCCTGACGGCGATGACCGCGGCCGGGATGGACTTCGTCTCCGACGGCCGGTTCACCCTCGGCATCGGCGCCTCGGGACCGCAGGTCATCGAGGGCTTCCACGGCGTGCCGTACCACGCGCCGCTGGGCCGGACCCGCGAGATCGTCGACATCTGCCGGCAGGTGTGGCGCCGGGAGAAGGTGGAGCACAGCGGCAAGAACTACAACATCCCGCTGCCCGCCGAGCAGGGCACGGGCCTGGGCAAGCCGCTGAAGCTGATCAACCACCCGGTGCGCGAGCGGATCCCGATCCTCATCGCCGCGATCGGCCCGAAGAACGTCGAGATGGTCGCCGAGATCGCCGAGGGCTGGGAGCCGATCTTCTTCCTCCCCGAGCGCGCCGGTGACGTCTGGGGCGAGCCGCTGGCCGCGGGCAAGGCCAAGCGCGACGCCTCGCTCCCGCCGCTGGACGTGGTCGCGCAGGCGCCGCTGGCCATCGGCGAAGGGCTGGAGGACCTGGTCGACTTCGTGCGCCCGATGGTCGCCCTCTACGTGGGCGGCATGGGAGCCAAGGGCAAGAACTTCTACAACAACCTCGCCCGCCGCTACGGCTACGAGGCCGAAGCCGAGGAGATCCAGAACCTCTACCTCGACGGCAAGAAGGACGAGGCCGCCGCGGCCGTGCCGCGCGACCTGCTGGAGAAGATCTCGCTCATCGGCACCGAGTCGCACGTCAAGGAGCGGCTGGCGGCGATGAAGGAAGCCGGCGTCACGACTCTCAACGTGACGCCCTTCGCCGGCGACGCCCCGGGCCGCGCCAAGCTCATCGAGCAGGTCAAGACCCTCGCCGAGGACGTCTGACCCACGACGCGAACGGGGCCCGAGGTGACCAACGCGCCACCCGGGCCCCGTCCCGTCCCCGACTTCCACTGAAACCCCGTCCCCGACCTCAGTGGAGGTTCGGTGCCCGATTTCCACTGGAATCGGGGGTCTGACTTCCACTGAAATCGGGGATCACCGCCGAGTCAGGCTTCGGCCGGGGTGTGGGCCGGAGCCGGTTGTTTGGTGTGGGTTTCGCGCAGGAAGAACGCTGCGGCGAAGGTGCACAGCGACATCGCCAGCAGGAACACCGAGACCGCTGCCGAGGTGCCGGTCGCGGCCAGCAGCGCCGTCATGATGAACGGGGTTCCGCCGCTGACCAGGATCGCCGCCAGCTGGTAGGCCAGCGACGCGCCGGAGTAGCGGACCCTGGGGTGGAACAGCTCGCTGAGGTAGGCGGCGAGCGGCCCGTAGGTCATGCTCTGCCCGACGCTGCCGATGCACCCGGCCAGGGCGATGAGCCAGATCGACGCCGTGTCGATCAGCCAGAAGAACGGGAACGACCACAGCGCGAGCATCCCGGCCCCGATCAGGATCATCGGGCGGCGGCCCAGCCGATCGGACCACGATCCGGAGAAGAAGATCACGAAGATGCCGACCAGCGAGGTCAGCAGCGTGACGCCGAGCAGCTGCTGGCGCGGCAGGCCGAGCTCACGGGTGCCGTAGTCGAGCAGGCCGGAGATGCCGATGTAGAAGAACGTGTTCGTGGCGAACAGGAGCCCGGCGCCCAGCAGCACGCTGCGCTTGTGATCGCGCAGGACCTCCATCAGCGGCGCCTTGACGACCTTCTTCTCCTGGCGCTCCTGCAGCTCCTGGAACACCGGCGTGTCCTCGATCTTGAGTTGGATGTAGAGCACGACCGGCGCGAGCACCGCGCTGAACAGGAACGGCAGCCGCCATCCCCACGACAGGAACGCCTCCTGGCTCATCATCGCGCCGACCCCGAGGAAGGCGAGGTTGCCGAAGATGACGCCGAACGGCACGCCCATCTGACCGAACGTTCCGGCCATGCCGCGCTTGCCGCTCGCGCTGTTCTCGGTGAGCAGCAGCACGATGCCGCCCCACTGCCCGCCGACCGCGATGCCCTGCAGGAATCGCAGCGTTACCAGCAGGATCGGGGCCGCGACGCCGATGGTGCCCGCGCTGGGCAGCACGCCGATGAGGAACGTCGCCGTGCCCATCATGATCAGGCAGGTCACGACCGCGGGCTTGCGGCCGATCTTGTCGCCGAGGTGGCCGAAGACCAGGCCACCGATGGGTCGGGCGACGAACCCGGCCCAGAACGTCGCGAAGGACAGCAGCACGCCGATCAGCGGTGAGGCGTTCGGGAAGAACTGCGTGCCGAACACCAGCGCGGCCGCGGTGGCGTAGATGAAGAAGTCGTACCACTCGATGGAACTGGCGATCAGCGCCGCGCCGAGCAGCTTCTTCGGCGTTCTGGGTGGTTCTTGAGCAGTCATCGAAAGACTCCCTTGTCTGAGGACCAGACCGACCGGTTGGTATGACTGTGATGTCCGTCTCGTCCAGAGTCAAGGGGCAATCTTCGGCCGGTCAGCCCTCGTTGAGCACCCGGATCGGGGAGCCCGCCGCGAAGGCCTTCACGTTCTCGACGGTCTCGACGAAGAACGCCTGGTAGGTGTCGTCGGTGACGTAGCCGATGTGCGGGGTCAGGACCGTGCGCGGCGTGTCGCGCCACGGGTGGTCGGCGGGCAGCGGCTCGGTGCCGTAGACGTCGAGGCCCGCGCCGGCGATCCGGCCCCCGCGCAACGCGGTGCGCAGCGCGTCCTCGTCGACGATCGGGCCGCGCGAGGTGTTGATCAGGTAGGCGGTGGGCTTCATCAGCGCCAGCTCGTCGGCGCCCACCAGACCGCGGGACCGCTCGCTCAGCACCAGGTGGACGCTGAGCACGTCGGACCGCTCGAACAGCTCGTCCTTGCCGACCAGCCGCGCACCGACCTCGGCCGCGCGCTGCTCGGTGAGGTTGCTGCTCCAGGCCATCACGTCCATGCCGAACGCACGACCGACGGTGGCCATGTGCGAGCCGAGCCGCCCGAGCCCGAGCACGCCGAGGGTCTTGCCGCCGAGCTCCACGCCCACGCCGGTCTGCCAGCCGCCGGTGCGGATCTGCCGGTCCTGCCTGGGGATGTCGCGCAGCAGCGCGAAGATCAGCCCCCACGCCAGTTCGGAGGTCGCGGCCCAGCCGCGACCGCTGCCGGTCCCGGACACCACCACGCCGTGCTCCCGCGCGGCGTCCAGGTCGATCGAGGCGTTGCGCATGCCAGTGGTGACCAGCAGCTCCAGGTTCGGCAGCCGGGTGATCACCTCGCGCGGGAAGCGGGTGCGCTCGCGCATCGCGGCGATCACGTCGAACGGCTCCAGCCGCGACACGAGCTCGTCGACGTCGGCGATGTGCTCGGTGAACACCTCGACGTCGAGCCCGTCCCAGTCGGCGTAGCTCCGGGCGACGTCCTGGTAGTCGTCGAGCACTGCGATCCGCATGTCAACCCTCCGCTTTCGGCTCCGGCATCACGGGACGGCGAAAATCCTACGCAGGTGATCGCATTCGACGGGGGTGGCGCGAGACACTGGGCCACGTGACCGGATCGACCGTGCTGCACCTGCTGCCGTTGAGCACCTTCCACAACGACCGCGACCAGCCCATCACCGCTTCCAGCCTGAGCTCGCAGGGCTTCGTGCACTGCTCGCCCGACGTGCCCACCACGCTGGCCGTCGCCAACAACCTCTACAGCGACGTCGAGGAACCGATGGTCGCCGTCGAGCTGGACCCGGAGCGGCTGTCCGCGCCGGTGCGCTGGGAGGCCGCCGACCCGGCACCGCCGCCCGGGGTGTCCGACGAGGCGCTGTTCCCGCACGTCTACGGCCCGCTGGACCGCGAGTCGGTGATCGGCATCCGCTACGCGCGCCGCGACGTCAAGGGCCGCTTCTTGTCGCTGGAGTCGCGCAGCCGCACCGCCGAGGAGTTCGACCTGCTGCCGCATCCCGAGGGCGGCTGGTACCGGCGGACGTGGGCCAGTCCGGTCGAGCTCGAGCGCCCCAACGGCACCCGGCCGACCGCGACCACGATCTACTTCCTGCTCCCGCCCGGCCAGCACTCGGCGTGGCACGTGGTGGCCTCCGACGAGGTGTGGCTGTGGCACCGGGGCGGGCCGCTGACGCTGCACCTGGGCGGCACGGGTGCGAAGCCCTCCGACCACCCGGAGCAGCTGGTGCTGGGCGCCGGTGCGGGCCAGACCCCGCAGGCGGTGATCCCGGCCGGGACCTGGCAGTGCGCCTCCGCCGCTGCGACGGTCGAATCGCTGGTCACGTGCGTGGTGTCGCCAGGGTTCGACTTCGCCGACTTCGAGGTGGTGTAGGCGGGTCGAAGGAGGAGTGCCGCGCCCCCGGCCGGCGCATCGCTCCGGGACCTCCGCCGATGACGACCTCACCGCGCGGGCCGCGGGCCGTTGCGACGACCGCGGCTGCCGCCGGGAGGAACGCTCCTCGGGCCAGCAGCGCCGCGCGGTGCCTGCGATAGGCGGCGACGAGACCGCGCTGGCGGTCGCGGTGCCTGCCTCGGCGTGTCGTGCCGGAGCCGAGCATGCCTCGCTCCACCCACGACATCACGATCGAGAATCCCAGAACCATTCCGATGCCGATGCCCGCCGCTCCGGCGAACCCGGTCAATGAATTCAGCACCGGCAACACCCCCGAAACCTAAGCCGGTTCACGCCCATCGTTGCCCGCGCGACGCCACCCGGTACCCCGGTCGGGTCGGCGGTCTCGCCCTCGTGTCGTCCGATGCACGCGCAGATCCACTGTGGCCTGTTGATTTCACGGTAGGTGCGGGGCGTCTTGAACGCCGCGCGCGTCCCGCCCCGATCGCCCCAACGGGTGAAAACGATTTCACCGCGGATCGATCCGGTGCTCCGCACGATCGTTGATCGAGCAATCTGATGGTCGTCGGGGATACCATCGGGGCCGAAGTCGCCGCGTTCCGAGCCGGTCGGCGGGCAACCCACCACCACCGGCGCGCGTGTTGACCCGAGAGGTCCGATTCCCACGCCTGGGGAGGTGTCGGCCGTGCGGGGTTATCCCGTTCATCTGCTCTTCCACCTGCTGGCCATCGTCGCCGGCATCGCCGTCGGCGTCGGCGGTGCGCTGTGGAGGCTGGGCAACGACCGCAACGCCCTCTACCTGGCCGTGACCGCGCTGATCGTCGGGATCATCGTGCTGCTGCTGCAGGGCTTCTACATCAGCGCGAGCCAGCCGCCGCGTCCCGCTCCGCGCAGGCCCATGCCGCCGGCCCCACCGTCGCACCCGCGGTTTCAGCCGGTCGCCGAGAGGCGCGATCCGACCCGCCCGGACCTGGAGCCGGTCGCTCCGCCGGAGGCGGAGTCCGGATCGGTCGACCAGGAGACCAAGACTTCGGCGATCGACGCCCTCAACGAGCACACCAAGGGTTGAGTCGTCGCAGTTCAGCGGCCGATTTGTCGCCCAGCCATTGCGATATGTGACTCCAGTCACCATTCTGGGCGGAGCTTCGGGTTCCCCGGGAGGCCAGTCATGTCGATCATGCGGGTCAAATCGGTCGAGCAGTCGATTCAGGACGCTGAGGCACCGGAATTCCGGTTGCGCCGCGTGCTCAGAGCGGTTGACCTGCTCGGCATCGGGATCGGCGCGATCATCGGCACCGGGATCTTCGTGCTCACGGGTGTCGCCGCGGCCACCGACGCCGGGCCGGGCATCTCGATCTCCTTCGTCTTCTCCGGCATCGCCTGCGGGCTCGCGGCGCTCTGCTACGCCGAGTTCGCCTCGGTCGTGCCCGTCGCCGGATCCGCCTACACGTTCTCCTACGCCTCGCTCGGGGAGTTCCTGGCCTGGGTCATCGGCTGGGACCTGATGCTGGAGTTCGTCATCGGCGCCTCCACCGTCTCGGTGGGCTGGTCGCAGTACTTCGTCGAAGCGCTCAGCGCGCTCGGCCTCGGGCTGCCCGAATCGCTGACCGCCGCACCCGGCGCGGGCGGGGCGATGAACCTGCCCGCCGCGATCATCGCCCTGCTGCTGACCGTCGTGCTGGTGGTCGGCATCCGGCTGAGCGCTTCGGTGACCAACGTGGTCGTGGCGATCAAGCTGGCCGTGGTGCTGTTCTTCATCATCTTCGGCGCGTTCTTCGTCAAGACCGCCAACTGGGACCCGTTCATCCCGCCGCACCAGCCCCCGGACCCGTCCGAGACCGGCTCGGCGCTCAACGACCCGCTGATCAACGCGATCTTCGGCAGCACCGGCTCGTTCGGCGTCAGCGGCCTGGTGGCCGGAGCCGCACTGGTGTTCTTCGCCTACATCGGCTTCGACATCGTCGCCAGCGGCGCGGAGGAGACCCGCAGGCCGCAGCGCGACATGCCGATCGGCATCCTCGGCTCGCTGGCGGTCTGCTCGGTCCTCTACGTGCTGGTCTCGCTGGTGATGACCGGCATCGTCAAGTACGACAAGCTCGACACCGCCGCACCGATGGCCACCGCGTTCCAGGCGATCGGAGCGCCGTGGGCGGTCGGCCTGGTGTCGCTGGGCGCGATCGCCGGTCTGACCACGGTGATCCTGATCCTGATGCTCGGGCAGGCCCGCGTCGGCTTCGCGATGGCCCGCGACGGGCTGCTGCCGGTGTACTTCGCGAAGGTTCACCCCAAGTACCGCACGCCCTATCGGATCACGGTGATCACCGGGATCGTCGTCGCGATCATCGCCTCGCTGACGCCGATCGACGTGCTCGCCGAGATGACCAACATCGGCACCCTGTTCGCCTTCGTGCTGGTTTCGATCGGTGTGCTGGTGATGCGCCGGACGCGCCCGGACCTGCCGCGCGCGTTCCGCGTCCCGCTGGTCCCGGTGACCCCGATCCTCGCCGCGCTGGCCTGCCTCTACCTGATGCTCAACCTCGAAGGCTGGACCTGGCTGCGGTTCGGCATCTGGATGGCGCTCGGCCTGCTGATCTACTTCGTCTACAGCAAGCACCGCAGCCGCCTCGGCCGCGGCGAGACCATCGAGGACGCCGCCGAGGAAGCGGACTGATCACTCAGGCGCCCAGCTGCTCGTCGACGAAGCACCACATCCAGTTCTCGCCCGGCTCGAACGAGCGGATCACCGGATGCCGGGTCTGCTCGTGGTGGACCGTGGCGTGCCGGTTGGGGCTGGAATCGCAGCAACCGACGTGGCCGCAGTCGGTGCAGATCCGCAGGTGCGCCCACACGCGCTCACCGGCGGCCAGGCAGTCCTCGCAGCCGTTTACGCTGCTGGGGTTCGGCCGCTGAGTGGCGGCACCGGTCAGGTGTGCGCAACGATCCGACATCGTCTGGTCCCTTCTCTCCTGCCGCCCAGCATGTCCCGACGGGAGTGAGCATGCACGACCTGCCCGCCTTGATGGCTCTGCTCGCCGGAGCGCTGGCCGTCACCGCGCTGTCCCGCCGCCTCGGCGTGTCGGCACCGCTGGTGCTGGTCGTCGTCGGGCTGGCGGTCTCGGCGATCCCGGGCGTGCCGGACTACGCGATCAACCCCGACGTGATCCTGCTGCTGATCCTGCCACCGCTGCTGTACTCGGCCGCGCTGCACAGCTCGACGGTCGGGATCAAGGCGAACCTGCGGCCGATCGGTCTGCTGGCGATCGGTCTCGTGCTGTTCAGCACCGCCATCGCCGGGCTGGTGGCGTGGTGGCTGGTCCCCGGCTTGCCGCTGAGCGCGGCGCTGGTGCTCGGAGCGGTCATCGCCCCGCCGGACGCGGTGGCGGCGACGTCGATCGGCCGCCGGGTCGGGCTGCCGCGCAGGCTGATGACGGTGCTCAGCGGCGAGAGCCTGGTCAACGACGCGACCGCGCTGACCGCCTACCGGGTCGCGGTGGCCGCGGCGATCGGCACCGGCACGTCGCTGCTGTCGGGCCTGGGCATGTTCCTGCTGGCGGCGGTCGGCGGAACGCTGATCGGCCTGGTGATCGCCTGGGTGGTCAACCGGGTCAAGCCGCTGCTTCGCGACGACATGCTCGACAGCGCCGTCGGGCTGATCGTGCCGTTCTTCGCCTACTTCGTCGCCGAGGAGGCGCACACCTCCGGAGTGCTGGCGGTGGTGGTCGCCGGGCTGTACCTGGGCCACCAGGCGCCCGCGCGCAGCGCGGCGACGCGGGTGCAGGACAAGGCCGTGTGGGGCGCGGTGGACACGCTGCTGGAAGCGGTGGTGTTCGCGCTGATCGGTCTGCAGCTCAGCAGCGTCGTGGCCGGGGTGAGCACCGGGTTCGGGCCGCTGCTGCTGGCCGGCTGCGCGCTGACCGTCGCGGTGGTGCTGGCCCGCGTGGTGTGGGTGTTCGGCGTGATGTACCTGCCGGAGCGGCTGCGCGGCAAGCGCCCCGACTGGCGGTACAAGCTGGTCGTGTCGTGGGCCGGGATGCGCGGGGTGGTGTCGCTGGCGGCGGCCTCGGCGATCCCGACGGTGACGCTGTCCGGGCAACCGTTCCCGCACCGCGACGAGGTGCTGTTCCTGACCTTGTTCGTCACGCTCACGACGCTGCTGCTGCACGGCACCACGCTGCGCCGGTTGATCGAGCGGCTCGGCGTGACCGGCGGCGAGGACTACACCGACGCGCTCGCCGAAGCCGAGGCCAGGCACAACGCCGCGCGCGCCTCGCAGGAGCGCCTCGACGACCTGACAGCGGAGGCCGAGCCTCCGGGGGACGTGGCCGACCAGCTCCGGCGGGCCGCGCAGCAGCGCGCCAACCGGGCGTGGGAACGGCTGGGCCGTTCCGACGAGGAGCTGGGCGAGAGCCCCACGGCCGCCTACCGGAGGTTGCGCAGCGAGATGCTGGCCGCCGAGCGGGCGGTGTTCGTGCAGTTCCGCGACGCCCGCCGGATCGACGACGAGGTGCTGCGCCGCGTCATGCACCAGCTCGACCTGGAGGAGCTGTCACTCACCCGGGACTGACGGGAGGAAGCCCAGCTGCGCCGACAGGTCCGCCGCCGCGTCCCGCATGGACCCGACGGCCTCGCGCACCCGCTCGCGGGTGAAGCGGTAGGTGGGGCCGGACGCGCTCAGCGCCGCCACCACGGTGCCCTCGTGGTCGTAGACGGCGACGGCGGCGGCGTTGAGCCCGATCTCGAACTCCTCGTAGCTGGTCGCGTAGCCGTCGTGGACGATGAGCTCGAAGTCCTTGCGCTGCTGGCGGGCGGCGGTGACGGTCTGCTCGGTGTACTGCTCCAGCTTGCGCGCCAGGATGCGGTCCTGGTCGTCGCGGGGAGCGTGGGCGAGCAGCACCTTGCCGCTGGAGGTGGCGTGCAGCGGCGTGCGCTGGCCGACCCAGTTGTGCGCGGTGACCGAAGCGGTGCCCCTGGCCTGGCTGATGTTGATGGCCACGTCGAAGTCGCGGATGGCGATGTTGACGGTCTCGCCGAGCTCGGTGGCCAGCGAATCGCAGTAGGCCTGGCCGATGCGCGAGAGGTCCAGCCGCTCGGTGGCGGCACCCGCCAGCCGCACGATCCCGAAGCCGATGGCGTACTTGCCGCGCTCGCCGAGCTGCTCGACCAGACCGCGCGATTCCAGCACGCTGACCAGACGGGATGCGGTGGACTTGTGCACGCCGAGCTCGCCGGCGATCTCGGTGATGCCCACCTCGCCGTTGCGGGCCAGCAGTTCCAGCACGGTCACCGCCCGGTCCACAGATTGCACGAGGGCACCTGAGCTACTTCCGCGTGATTGAGACGCACTAGCCACGGGCCAGACCCTATCGGCTCGCCGGACCTATTCCGCGATCATCCGGGGTGGGCGGGGAAATTCTGTTCCTCATTGTGCAACACCCGAGGTCACTTGGCGAGCGTCGAGCAACGCCGTGGCGAGGTGGCCCGCGTAGGAGTTGCGGACCAGGACCCGGTAGCCGGCGTCGAGGCGCCAGAGGATCACCGGGACCCGGGCGAGGAGGGTCTGGGCGCAGAACCCCGGGACGAACACCCCGGGGTGCAGGTCGAGGGAGCACAGGGCTTCCAGGACCTCGCGATCGTGCAGGCGCAGGGTGGTGCGGGCCGCCGACACGTCCACCAGGCTCCGATGGCCCGGCTCCGTTCCGGTGACCCCGATCAGCAGGTGCTCGTCCGGGCCGAGACCGAGGGCGGCGCGATGCTCGTCCCCGGTGACCCGGTTGACCTCCGGCAGCCGCAGCCCCAGCGCGAACTCGGCGTCCGTGCGCACGTCGAGCTGGGGCAGGAACGGCTCCTCGACCAGCACGTCCGCGAGCTCGGCGGCGCGGTGCCCGAGCGGGCTGCGGCGCAGATCAACGTCGACCGTCACGGCGGGCTCCTTCCGGGTCGTAGAACACCGGCTCGTGCACCCGCACCGGCACCTCGCGGCCGTCGAGCGAGACCGCGACGCGGTCCCCGATGCGGTCGCGCCCGGACCGCACCAGCGCGAGCGCGATGCTGCGGCCGAGGATCGGGCTGCGGTAGCTGGAGGTCACGTGCCCGATCCCGCCCGCCAGGCGGGCTCCTTCCGGCAGGAGCTCGGCGGGGTCCTCGGTCAGCAGGCCGACGAGCTGTTCGCGGTCGGCGCGGGCGGTGTCGGCGCGGCTCAGCGACCGCTTGCCGATGAAGTCCTTGCGCTGCGAGACCGGCATCCCGAGATCGAGCGGGGTGACGGTGCCGTCGGTGTCCTGGCCGACGATGACGTAGCCCTTCTCCGCGCGCAGCACGTGCATCGTCTCGGTGCCGTAGGGCGTGACGCCGACGTCCTCCCACAGCGCCAGGCCGTACCAGGACGGGACGTTGATCTCGTAGGCCAGTTCGCCGGAGAACGAGATCCGCGCGATGCGGGCGGGAATCCCGTTGCGCAGCGCGGTGTCCCGGAACTCCAGGAACCGGAGCTCGCCCAGCTCCGGCGCCAGCCGCGCGACGACCTCGCCCGAGTCGGGACCGGTGACGGCCACCGCCGCCCACTGCTCGGTGACCGAGGTGCAGCGCACGTCGAGGTCGGTCCACTCGGTCTGCAGCCACTGCTCCAGCCAGTCCAGCACCTTCTCGGCACCGCCGGTGGTGGTGCTCAGCAGGTAGTGGTCGGGGGCCAGCCGCAGCACGACCCCGTCGTCGAAGACCATCCCGTCGGCGGTGCACATGATCCCGTAGCGCCCCTTGCCGACCGGCAGCTTCGCGAATCCGCCGGTGTAGACGCGGTTGAGGAACTCCGGCGCGTCCGGGCCCACGACCTCGATGCGGCCGAGCGTGCTGACGTCCTGCATCGCGACCCGGGTGCGCGCGGCGAGGCATTCGCGGTGCACGGCCGCGGCCATGTCCTCGCCGGGCCGCGGGTAGTGGCGGGGGCGCCGCCACTGCCCCACGTCCTCGAACACCGCGCCGCGGGCCACGTGCCAGGAGTGCATCGGGGTGGTGCGGATCGGGTCGTGGAGGTCGCCGCGCTCGCGGGCGGCCATCAGCGCGAACGGGACCGGGACGTAGGGCGGGCGGAACGCGGGAGTGCCGACCTCGCCGGGCCCGACGCCGAGCTCACCGGCGATGACGGCCGTCGCGTTGACCCACGAGGTCTTGCCCTGGTCGCTGCCGACGCCGATGGTCGTGTAGCGCTTGATGTGCTCGACCGAGCGCAGCCCGGCGCGGATCGCGCGTCGGATGTCGGCGACCGTGGCGTCGCGCTGGAGGTCCACGAACTGCTCGGTGTCGTCGCCGGGCGTCAGCCAGACCGGGTGGGGCGGGCGGATCGGTTCCGGTGGCAGTTCCGGCGCCTGGGGCGCGGGCGTTCCAGTTGCGCGGGCGCCCGCCTGAAGCCCTTCGGCGATGCAGCCGGGCAGGTCGAAGGTGCCGTGCGCGGCCCCGGCGACCAGGCCGTCGATCGGCCGGAACGCGGCGATGCCGTCGTCCCAGCGACGGTCGCCGTCGTGCAGGTGCAGCACCGGGCTCCAGCCGCCGCTGACCGCCAGCAGATCGCAGTCGATCTCCGTGCCGTCGGACAGCAGCACCGATTCCAGGCAGCGGCCGGTGGTTCCGACGACGGTCGTTCCGGCGATCACCGGGACGTCGGCGGGTGGCGGATCGCTGCGGCTGTCGACGATGGCGCGCACCCGGCACCCGGCTGCGGCGAGCTCGGCCGCGGTGGCGTGCGCGCTGTCGCCGGTCGTGGCCACGACCGCGTCGCGACCGGGCAGCACGGCGAACCTGCGCAGGTAGGTCGACACGGCCGAAGCGAGCATGATCCCGGGCCGATCGTTCCCGGCGAACACCAGAGGCCGCTCGTGCGCCCCGGTGGTCAGCACGACCCGCCCGGCCCGAACGTGCCACATCACGTTCCCCTGAGCGATCAACAGGTAGTCACCCGCATAACGCCCGATGACCGTGGCCCCCAACAAGATTCGAACCCCTTCCCCACCTCCGCTCCGGCCAACCCATCCCTGGTCGCCCCGATGACCGCCGCAATCCGTCCCCGGAGGGCTTCCGGCGTCCGTGCCCGGAGAACTGCCGTATTCGGGGGTCTGAATGCGGCCGTGGTCGGTGAGGGTGGTGAGGGCGTGGGTGATCCAATCGCAGGGGCGTTCGCCGCCGAGGGTGGAGCCGTGCTCGACCAGCAGGACGCGGGCTCCGGATCGTGCTGCGGCCAGGGCGGCGGCTACGCCGGCCGGGCCTCCGCCGATCACGGCGACGTCGGTGTGGGCGTTCCTGCGGTGGCACTTCGGCGCGTCGCCGCTGGTCAGCCGGCCGACGCCGGGGATGCTCTCGGCCACCAGGCCGTCGCGCAGCGGGACCTCGGTGGCCTGCGCGAACGGGTTCCCGTCCACGCTCACCAAGGCGTTCGGCTCGGTGAGGTCGGCGGTCAGGACGCCGCGCGGCCGGCCCAGGTAGGTCGAGCGGGCAACCTCGACCCGTCCGGAGGCGAGCAGCGCCGAGGCGAGCGTGTCACCGGGATGCCCGGAGAACTCGGTCCCGTCGAAGGTGAACCGCAGGGTGCGGGAACGATCGATCCGCCCGCCGTCGTCGAGCCGCATCACGCCACCTCGTCGGTCTCGGTGTTGCGCCACAGCTCGAACCAGCGCCGGCAGCCGGCAAAGTGCACCCACCGCTCCCGCCACCAGCCGCACGGGTTGTCCCGCGCGAACAGGAAGTCCGCCCACTCCCGGTCGGTCAACGCCTCGGGTTCGGCCGGGTAGTCGACGGCCTGGCCTCCGTAGCGGAACTCGACCTCGTCGCGCTCCCCGCACCAGGGGCACCGGATCCGCAGCATCGCGACCTCCCGGGATCAGTGCGCGACAGCCGCCGCGCCGTGCTCGTCGATGAGTGCTCCCGTGACGAACCGGTCCAGCCCGTAGGGCTCGGCCAGCGGGTGCGGGCGACCGCGGGCGATGGTGTCGGCGTAGACCTGACCGACCCCGGGCGTGGCCTTGAAACCTCCTGTCCCCCAACCGCAGTTGAGGAACAGCCCCTCCCACGGGGTGGGGCCGATGATCGGCGAGGCGTCGGGGGTGACGTCCACCGTGCCCGCCCAGGTCCGGATCACGTGCGCGCGGGCGAAGATCGGGAACAGCTCCAGCGCCGCGGCGAGCTGGCGCTCGATCACGTGCACCGACCCGCGCTGGGAGTACCCGTTGCGGGAGTCGATGCCCGCTCCCACCACCAGCTCGCCGCGATGCGCCTGGCTGCAGTACACGTGCACGTGGTTGGACATCACCACGCACGGGTGCACCGGTTCCAGCAGCTCCGACACCAGCGCCTGCAGCGGGTGGCTCTGCAGCGGCAACCGCAGGCCGAGGGTGTCGGTGAGCGTGCTGGTGCGTCCCGCAGCGGCGAGCGCGACCCGGTCGGCACCGATGTCTCCGCGCGAGGTGCGCACCCCGCGCACCCGGTCGCCGTCGGTGAGGAACCCGGTGACCTCGCAGCCCTCGACGAGGTCCACGCCCATCTCGTCGGCGCGGCGGGCGAACGCCCAGGCCACCAGGTCGTGCTTGGCGATGCCGCCGCGCGGTTGCCACGTCGCGCCGAGAACCGGGTAGCGACAGTCGGTGTTGATGATCGGGCAGATCCGCGAGACCTCCTCGGGCCACACCCATTCGGCGTCGATCCCGTTGGCGCGGTTGGCGAAGACCCGGCGCCGGGAGTCGCGCACCTCCTGCTCGGTGTGGGCGAGGTTGAGCACGCCGCGCTGGCTGAGCAGCAGTTCGCAGTCGAGCTCGTCGGGCAAGGTCTCCCACAGCTTCAGGGCGTGCTCGTAGATCTCGGCGCTGGCGTCCCACAGGTAGTTGGAGCGGATGATCGCGGTGTTGCGGGCCATGTTCCCGCCTGCCAGCCAACCGCGTTCGAGGACGGCGACGTCGCGGATCCCGTGTTCGCGCGCGAGGTAGTAGGCGGTGGCCAGCCCGTGCCCACCGGAACCCACGACGACCACGTCGTAGTGCCGGGCGGGCTCGGCGTTGCGCCACAGCCTCTCGGGCGGTTGCGGAAGCGGTGCTGCGACCACGGCCACCTCCCTGCGATTCGGAGGTGAACCCAGGCTAGGAGCGCCGCGACGAGCAGGTCAATTCACGAAAGGGGGACGGTGCTTCCCGTTGCCCCACAACAAGATCCACGGCTGAAAATTCATCTCGACGGACTCTTGACGCGCCCCTTTTCCCGAGCGCACTGTTGCGGTATGCGCAGGTAGTTGTCGTAGACGCAACAAGGCGGCAGCCATGGTTTCGAGCGTCCACATCATGCTCGTCGGGGCGGGCATCGTCGGGTGCAGCACCGCCTACCACCTGGCGCGCCAGGGGATCACCGATGTCCTGGTGATCGACCAGGGGCCGCTCCCCGCGACCGGCGGTTCGAGCTCGCACGCGCCGGGCCTGGTCTTCCAGACCAACGCCTCGGAAACGCTGAGCCGGCTCGCCGCCGACACCGTGCGGCTGTACTCCTCGTTGGAGGTCGACGGGTCGCCCTGCTTCCACCAGGTCGGCGGCATCGAGGTCGCCACCACCCCCGAGCGCTGGGACGACCTGCACCGCAAGCTCGGACTGGCCACCGCGTGGGGCATCGGCGGTGAACTCCTCGACGCCGCTTCGGTGCGCGAGCGCATCCCCGGCATCGACGCCGACCTGATCCACGGCGGGCTGCACGTGGCCACCGACGGGATCGCCAAACCGGTGCGCGCGGCCGAGGCGATGATGCGCGAGGCGCAGCGGCTCGGCGTGCGCTTCGAAGGCGCGACCGAGGTCACCGGGTTCGACATCACCGGCGACCGGATCACCACCGTTCACACCACGTCCGGTGACGTGGTCGCGGACATCGTGGTGTGCTGCGCGGGGATCTGGGGGCCGAAGATCGGCCGGATGGCCGGGGTGACGATCCCGGTGCAGCCGCTGGCGCACCAGTACGCGGTGACCACGCCGGTGCTCGACGACGGCGAAAACGAAGTGGCGCAACCGATCCTGCGCCACCAGGACCGGTCGATGTACTTCCGCCAGGTCCACGACCGCTACGGCATCGGCTCCTACCGGCACCGGGTGATGCCGGTGCGCACCGACGAGCTCACGCCGACCGTCACGCCCGGCACCGAAGCACCTTCCGAAGGCGGCGGCTGGAAGGGCATGGCCTCGGTGCACCCGTTCACGCCGGAGGACTTCACCGGTCCCTGGCGGGAAGCGCGGCGGATGCTGCCCGCGCTGCGGGAGGCCGAGATCGGCGAGGGCATGAACGGGCTGTTCCTGTTCACCTCCGACGGGATGCCGGTGCTGGGCCGGTCCGACGTGGAGAACTTCTGGGTCGCCGAGGCCGTGTGGATCACCCACGCCGGAGGCGTCGGCCGGGCGATGGCGCAGTGGCTGGCCGGGCGCACTCCCGACATCGACCTGCGGCAGGCCGACCTGCGGCGCTTCGACGACTTCGCCCGCAGCCCCGCCTACCTGGAGCAGCGCAGCGCGCAGAGCTTCCGCGAGGTCTACGACATCATCCACCCGCAGCAGCCGCCCGAGCAGCCGCGGCCGTTGCGCACCAGCCCGTTCCACGACCGGCAGCGCGATTTCGGAGCGGTCTTCCTGGAGGCCTCCGGGTGGGAGCGACCGCACTGGTACGCCGGCAACGAGAAGCTGCTGCAGGGCAGGGAGATCGCACATCCGGGCGAGTGGGCGGGCCGGTTCTGGTCACCGATCGTCGGCGCCGAGCACCTGGCCACCCGCGAAGGCGTCGCGATGTTCGACATGACCTCGCTTTCGCGCGCCGAGGTCACCGGGCCCGGCGCGCTCGGGCTGCTGGACCGGCTCACCACCAGCAAGATCGACCGCCGGCCCGGCTACGTGACCTACACGCTGATGCTCACCCCCGAGGGCGGCATCCGGTCGGACATCACCGTGGCGCGGTTGGAGCGGGACCACTTCCAGGTCGGCTGCAACGGTCCTCGCGACATCGCGTGGCTGCGCGACAACGCCGACGCGACCGCGCAGGTCCGCGACATCACCGGCGGCACCTGCTGCATCGGGCTGTGGGGTCCGCGCGCCCGGGACGTGCTGGCCGGGCTGGCCGACGTCGACGTCTCGCACGAGGCGTTCGGGTTCTTCCGCGCGCGGCGGTTGCACGTCGGCGAGGTTCCGGTGGTGGCGCTGCGGCTGTCCTACGTCGGCGAGCTCGGCTGGGAGCTCTACACCTCCGCGGAGTTCGGCCGACGCCTGTGGGACCTGCTGGCCGGCGCAGGGCACGGCGTCTTCCCCGCGGGCCGCGGCGCGTTCAACGGCATGCGGCTGGAGAAGGGCTACCGCGCCTGGGGCGCGGACATGTGGACCGAGCACACCCCGGAGGAAGCCGGCGTCGCCTTCGCGGTGAAGCCCGACAAGGGTCCCTTCATCGGCCGGGAAGCCCTGCTCCGGCGGGGAGAACCCGCTCGCCGCCTGTGCTGCCTGCGCGTCGACGACGGCACGGTCCTGATGGGTTCCGAACCGGTCCTCGCCGGCGGCGAACCGGTCGGGTTCACCACCAGCGCCGCCTACGGCCACACGGTCGGCGCGAGCCTCGCCTACGCCTGGCTTCCCGCCGAACTCGCCCACCCCGACACCCGGCTGACGGTCGCCTACTTCAACCAGCCCCACCCCGCCACGGTCGTCCCAGACCCCGTCTACGACCCCCACATGACCCGCATGCGCTGCTGAAACAGCCCATACCGGACCCGAACAACCCGTCCCCCACCAGGATCCCGTCCCACTCCCGACAACCACCCACCCGATCTCAGCGGAAACCAGAACCCGGATTTCCACTGAAACCCGAGACCCAACTTCCACTGAAACCCGGAACCGGATTTCCACTGGAATCGGGGACCCGACTTCCACTGAAATCGCGTGACCGAGACTTGGAGCGAACACCATGAGCATCAACTCGAACCCCGGGGTCCTGCTGTACCCGCGGATCCGGAAATCGCCGTTCTTCTACGCCTCGCGGCGTCACGGGGTGGCGATGTACAGCGTCTACAACCACACCTACCACCCGAGGCACTACGGGGATCCGGTCGCCGAGTACTGGGCGCTGCTGGAAGGCGTGACGCTGTGGGACGTCGGCGTGGAGCGGCAGGTCGAGATCACCGGACCGGACGCGTTCGAGTTCACCAACATGCTCGTGCCCCGCGACCTCACCAAGTGCAAGGTCGGGCAGTGCAAGTACGTGTTCGTCACCGGCACCGACGGCGGCATCCTCAACGACCCGGTGCTGCTGCGCCTGGGCGAGAACCACTTCTGGCTCTCGCTGGCCGACAGCGACGTGCTGATGTGGGCCAAGGCCCTGGCCCACGGGCTCGGCATGGACGTCGACATCCGCGAACCCGACGTCGGCCCGGTGCAGGTCCAGGGACCGAAGTCCGGTGCGGTGATGGCGGAGCTGTTCGGCGAGTCCATTTTGGATATTCCCTATTACTACGCGGTGGAACGAGAGCTCGCCGGGATGCGAGTGGTGGTCTCGCGCACCGGCTACACCGCTGAGCTGGGCTACGAGATCTACCTGCACGACGCCTCCCGCGACGGCGTGCGGCTGTGGGACGCGATCTGGGAAGCAGGCGAGCCGCACGACCTCACCGTGATCGGGCCCTGCCACATCCGGCGGATCGAGGCCGGGATCCTGTCGTGGGGCTGCGACATCACCGCCGACACCAACCCCTTCGAGGTCGGCTACGGCTTCGAGAAGACCTGGATGGTCGACCTCGACCAGGAGGCCGACTTCATGGGCAAGGACGCGTTGCGCCGCATCAAGCAGGACGGCGTGAGCCGCAAGCTCGTCGGCGTGCGCATCGACGGTCCGAGCGTGGGCTCGTACAACGACGGCGCGATGATCGACGTCTTCGAGGTGCACGACCCGCACGGGCTGCGGATCGGCGAGGTCACCTCCGCCGCCCACTCCCCGCGCATCGAGGGCAACATCGGCTACGCGATGGTCCCGATCGCCTACCAGGAACCGGGCACCGAGCTCGTCGTGCACACCCAGCACGGCCCGCAGCAAGCGGTCGTGTCCGAGAAGCCGTTCCTGGACCCGACCAAGGACATCCCCAAGCGCCTGGCGCGGAGTGCGTGAAGGGGGCGAGATGGAATCTGAACTGCGGCGATCCCTCGACCGGATGCGCTACGAGGTGCTGCCGGTGGGCAATCCCCGGGTGGAGGCGCTCGACCCCGGCAGCACGGTGACCGTGACGGCCTCACCGGCCAAGGGCATCGGGCCGACCCTCGACTGCGCCGAGCGGCTGGCCGCGATGGGCCTGCGCGCGGTGCCGCACCTGGCCGCGCGCTCGATCCGCGACCACGCGCATCTGACGGGCGTCCTGGACCGGCTGGACGCCGCCGGGGTGAGCGAGGTGTTCGTGATCGCCGGGGATGCCGCGAAGCCGCTGGGCGAGTTCGCCGATTCGCTCGCGCTGCTGCGCGCGATGGAGCGGATGGGACGGCTGCCGGCGCGCATCGGCATCGCCGGTTACCCCGAACGGCACGCGTTCATAACGGACGACTGCGCCGTTCGGGCCATGTCGGACAAATCTCACTACGCCGACTACGTGGTCTCGCAAATCACGTTCGACCCCAGGACGATCATCGATTGGGCCCGCGACCTGCGGAACCGCGGTGTGGAGGCGCCCGTGCACGTGGGTGTTCCAGGGGTGGTGGACGCCCATCGGCTGTTGCGCATCGCGCTGAAGATCGGGTTGGGTGAGTCGACGCGGTTCCTGCGAAAGCAGTACGGCGCGGTCTCGAAGATGTTGGCACGCTACACGCCGGAGGAGCTGCTCGACGAGTTGTCCCCGCAGCTGGGCGACCCGGATTCGCCGATCGCGGGCTGGCACCTGTTCACCTTCAACGAGGTCACCAGGACGGTGCAGTGGCGCGACGATCTGGCGGCTCGGCTGTCCGACTACGCGGACCGACCGGCGTAACCGACACCTCGCAGGAGGTCCTGGCATGACCATCCCGTCCGATTTGGACATCTCCCGTGCGACGGAGCTGCGCCCGATGGACGACATCGCAGCGCAGCTCGGCATCGGGGAACACCTGTTGGAGCCCTACGGGCGCAACGTCGCGAAGATCTCGCTCGACGCCATCGACGAGCTCTCCGACCGGCCGCGCGCCCGCTACGTCGTGGTCTCGGCCATCACCCCCACACCGCTGGGCGAGGGCAAGACGACCACGACCGTCGGGCTCGGGCAGGCGCTCAACCACATCGGCAAGCGCTCCACGGTCGCCGTCCGGCAGCCCTCGATGGGCCCGACCTTCGGCATCAAGGGCGGCGCGGCAGGCGGCGGGTACAGCCAGGTCGTGCCGATGGAGGCGCTGAACCTGCACCTCACCGGCGACATGCACGCGGTCACCGCGGCCCACAACCTGCTGTCGGCGATGGTCGACAACCACCTGCACAAGGGCAACGCGCTGGGCATCGACCCGCACCGGATCACCTGGCGCCGGGTGCTCGACGTCAACGACCGCGACCTGCGCAACATCGTCTCCGGCCTCGGCGGCAGGCAGGACGGCGGACCGCGCCAGACCGGTTTCGACATCACCGCGGCCAGCGAGGTGATGGCCGTGCTGGCGCTGTCGACGTCGCTGGCCGACCTGCGGCAGCGCCTCGGTCGCATCGTCGTCGGCTACACGCCCGACGGTGAGCCGATCACCGCCGAGCAGCTCAAGGCGGCGGGCGCGATGGCGGTGATCATGCGCGACGCGCTCAAGCCGAACCTCATGCAGACCACCGAGAACACGCCGGTGCTGGTGCACGCCGGGCCGTTCGGCAACATCGCGCACGGCAACTCCTCGATCGTCGCCGACCTGGTGGGCAGCCGCTGCACCGACTACCTCATCACCGAGGCGGGTTTCGGCGCGGACATGGGCGCCGAGCGGTTCTTCAACATCAAGTGCCGCACCTCCGGGCTGCAGCCGGACGCCGCCGTGCTGGTGGCGACGGTCCGCGCGCTCAAGGCGCACTCCGGTCGCTACAAGGTGGTGGCGGGCAAGCCGTTGCCGCCGGAGATGCTGGAGGAGAACCCGGACGACGTGCTCGCCGGCGCCGACAACCTGCGCAAGCAGATCGACAACATCCGGTTGCACGGCGTCTCCCCGGTGGTGGCGATCAACGCCTTCCCGAGCGACTTCTCCAGCGAGCACGAGGCGATCCGGCAGGTCGCCGAGGCCGAGGGCGCGCACGTGGCGGTCAGCAACCACTTCACCGAGGGCGGCAAGGGCGGCACCGAGCTCGCCGAGGCCGTCGTCGCGGCCTGCGAGGAACCGGCCGGTTTCCAGGTCCTCTACCCCGACGAGACCGACCTGCGCACCAAGATCGAGACCATCGCGACGAAGGTCTACGGGGCCGACGGCGTCAGCTACGCACCGGCGGCGGCCAAGTCGATCGACAGCTACGAGGCCAACGGCTACGGCGATCTCCCGGTCTGCATCGCCAAGACCCACCTCTCGCTGAGCTCCGACCCCACGCTGCTGGGCGCGCCCACGGGCTGGACCCTGCCGGTCCGCGAAGTCCGCGCGTCGGTCGGCGCGGGATTCGTCTACCCGATCTGCGGGGACATGCGCACCATGCCGGGCCTCGGCTCGCACCCGCAGGCCGAGTCGATCGACCTGGACGCCGACGGCAACATCACCGGACTGATGTGAAGGTCGAGATCAGCACCGACAGCGCAGACGGTGCGGTGGCGGCGGATCGACTCGGGGCCGACCGGATCGAGCTGTGCTCGGCCGGGGCCTTGGGCGGGCTCACGCCCGGACCCGGCCTGCTGTCGGCGGTGCTCGACCGGTGCCACCGCAGCGCGGTGCACGTGCTGATCCGGCCTCGGGAGGGCGGGTTCGCCTACTCGCCCTCCGAGGTCGCCGCGATGCGCGCCGACGTCCGGCACGCCGCGTCCGCGGGAGCGGCCGGCGTCGTCGTCGGCGCGCTCGGGCAGGACGGACGGCTCGACGCCGCCGTTCTCGGCGAGCTCATCGCCGAAGCCGGCGGCGTCCCGGTCGCCCTGCACCGGGCCGTCGACGTCTGCCCGGACCCGGTCGAGGCCGCCCACACGGCCGCTGAACTGGGCATCCGGCGGATCCTCACCTCGGGCGGCGCGATCCGCGCCGAGGACGGCGTCCCGGTGCTGCGGCGCCTGGCGCGAGCAGGCGTCACCCTCACCGCCTGCGGCGGCATCCGCTCGCACAACGCCCGGCGCATCGCCGAAGCCACCGGCGTCGACGAGATCCACGCGGCACCCCGCAGGCGGGTCCCCTCCCCCGGCGGCCAGGTCGACTTCGGCCCCCACCACCACCTCGACGAGTCCGAGACGCGCGACCTCATCGCCGCGGCCCATCGCAGCTCGCTACCGTGACCGGCATGGGAATCGTGCGGTCCGTGGTGTTGTTCGTGCTGGCCGCCGTCGCCGAGATCGGCGGGGCGTGGCTGGTGTGGCAGGGCGTGCGGGAGCACAAGGGCCTGCTGTGGATGGGCGCGGGCGTCGTCGCCCTCGGGATCTACGGGTTCGTCGCCACGCTGCAACCGGATGCGAACTTCGGCCGCATCCTGGCCGCTTACGGCGGCGTCTTCGTCGCCGGCTCACTGCTGTGGGGCGTTCTGCTCGACGGTTTCCGCCCGGACCGCTGGGACATCATCGGTGCGCTGATCTGCCTCGTCGGCGTCGCCGTGATCATGTACGCCCCGCGCCCGGTCTGAAACCTGCCGCTCACTCCGCCAAGGTGAGGTCTGCGAACCTGACCGGGAAGCCCGCGCCGTCCGGGGAGGCGCACATGGGGCCGGCCTGGGCCGGGACGTCCGGCGGGAAGTAGGCCATGCGGAGGATGTTCACCGGTTCGCCGTCCTCGGCGGCGTAGCGGACGTGGACGGCGTCCTCGAAGCGCTCGATCTCGACGGTCACCGACTCGACCTCGCCGTGGACCACCGACAGCGGCAGCAGGCTCCAGTCGGAGTGATCGCGGGTGACCACCGCCGACAGGTACTGCTCGCCGTCGACGTACTCGATGCCCGCCTTGATCCAGTTCCGCTCGTCGATGCGCAGCATCAGCCCGGCCTGGTCGTGCTGTTCGCGGTAGTCCCCGAAGAACCTGGTGCGCATCCGGAACTGGGCTCCGACCGGTTGCAGCAGGGCGTGCCCGGTGTCGCGGTTGAAGCCGTAGTGCGTGGTCCGCCAGAAGTCCGTGTCCGTGTCGCTGGTGACCGTCAGCCCGGCGTAGCTCAACCAGTTCGCCGGTTCGTTGAGCCACTGCCACCCGTTGAGCTCGAACAGCGTGAGATCTTCGGCTTGCTGCATTGCCCACCGCTCCGTTCGGTCCAGGCAACCGCCGTGGCGGTCCGCAATCCCCCGACGCACCGTCAGGCAACGGAGGATACCGGGCGCCCGGGGGCGGAAGTGAGCACGCCTCGTGATCAGATGACCACCCGGAGTCGGGTCAGCGGACCACGGTGACCGGGCAGGCCGCGTGGTGCACGATCTTCATCGCGACCGACCCGACGAGCATCCCGGTGAACGCGCCGTGCCCCTTGTTGCCGACGACCAGCAGGTCGGCCTGGCGGGACAGCTTGACGAACTCGTCGGTGACCTGGCCCCGGATCAGCTTGGCCTTGATGTCGAGGTTCGGGAAGTCCGGCTTGACCTGGGCGAGCGCCGAATCCAGGGCCTGCCTGCCCTGCTTCTCCAGTTCCGCGTCGGTCGACGGGAGGCGGTAGCCGAACTGGACGGGCTGGTGCCAGACCGTGATCGCGTGCAGGATTCCGCCCACCTGCCGCACGTGGTCGGCGGCCCAGCGCAGTGCGCGCACCGATTCCTGAGATCCGTCCACTCCCACGACGACGGTCTGCGGCATGACGAAACCCCTCCACGAGTTGCCGTGATCTCGCCCGGATCGTAGGGCGGTTCCGGCGGACCCGCAGCGCGTCAGAGCTCGCCGACGTCGGTGATGCGGACGACCGCGCTCCCGGCTTCGTCGGAAGCCGCGAGGTCGACTTCGGCGCTGATGCCCCAGTCGTGGTCCTCGGCCGGGTCGGCGAAGATCTGCCGCACCAGCCAGCGCTCGGACTCCTCGGTGATCATGATCATCCGCGGGCCGCGCGCGTCCGGACCGGTGCCGATCTCGTCGTGCTCGTCGAAGTAGTCCTCCAGCGCGTCCGCCCAGGCGTCGGCGTCCCAGCCCTCGTCCGCGTCGAGTTCGCCGAGCGCCTCGTAGCGGCGCAGCGCGGCGAGTTCGACGCGGCGGAACAGCGCGTTGCGGACCTGCACCCGGAAGGCGCGCAGGTTGCGGGTGACGCGCTCGGGCTCGACCGGTGCCGCCTTGGCGGGGTCCTCACCCGGATGGCGCAGCTTCTCCCACTCGTCGAGGAGGCTGGAGTCGACCTGGCGGACCAGCTCGCCGAGCCACTCGATGATGTCGGTGAGCTCCTCGGTCTTGGCGTCGTCGGGCACCGTGTGCCGCAGCGCCTTGTAGACGTCGGCGAGGTAGCGCAGCACGAGCCCCTCGGAGCGGGCGAGTCCGTAGTGGTTGACGAACTCGACGAAGTTCATCGCCCGCTCGTACATGTCGCGCGCGACGGACTTCGGCGACAGCTCGTGCTCACCGACCCACGGGTGCCCCTTGCTGTAGGTCTCGTAGGCGGCTTCGAGGAGCTCGTCGAGCGGCTTGGGGTGGGTGATCTCCTCCAGCAGCTCCATGCGCTCGTCGTACTCGATGCCGTCGGCCTTCATCTGCGCGACGGCTTCACCGCGAGCCTTGAACTGCTGCTGCGACAACACTTGTCGCGGATCGTCCAACGTGGACTCGATGACGCTGAGCACGTCCAGCGCGTAGGTCGGCGACTCGGTGCCGAGCAGTTCGATGGCGGCCAGCGCGAACGGCGACAGCGGCTGGTTGAGCGCGAAGTCGAACTGCAGGTCCACCGTCACCCGGACCCTGCGGCCCTGGTAGTCGGGGGTGTCGAGCTGCTCGACGACGTCGGCGGCCAGCAGCGCCCGGTAGATCGCGATGGCCCGCAGGATGTGCTTGCGCTGGGTCGGCCGGTCCTCGTGGTTGTCCTCCAGCAGGTGGCGCATCGCCGCGAAGGCGTCCCCAGGCCGGTTGATGACGTTGAGCAGCATCGAGTGGCTGACGTTGAAGCTGGAGCGCAGCGGCTCCGGCTCGGCTTCCACCAGCTTCTCGAAGGTCTTCTCGCTCCACGACACGAAGCCCTCGGGAGCCTTCTTGCGCACCAACTTGCGCTTCTTCTTCGGGTCGTCCCCGGCCTTGGCCAGCGCCCGCTCGTTCTCGATCTCGTGCTCCGGCGCCTGCACCACGACGAAGCCGGCGGTGTCGTAACCGGCGCGACCGGCGCGACCGGCGATCTGGTGGAACTCGCGCGCCTTGAGGTGCCGGGTGCGGATCCCGTCGTACTTGGTCAGGCCGGTGATGAGCACGGTGCGGATCGGCACGTTGATGCCCACGCCGAGCGTGTCGGTGCCGCAGATGACCTTGAGCAGCCCGGCCTGCGCGAGCTGCTCCACCAGGCGCCGGTACTTGGGCAGCATCCCGGCGTGGTGCACGCCGATGCCGTGCCTGACCAGCCGCGACAGCGTCTTGCCGAAGCCCGCGGTGAACCGGAAGTCGCCGATCGCCTCGGCGATGGCGTCGCGCTGCTCGCGGGAGGCGACCTTGACGCTCATCAGCGCCTGCGCCTGTTCCAGGGCGGAGGCCTGGTTGAAGTACACGACGTAGACCGGGGCCTGCTGACCCGCGAGCAGTTCCTCGATGGTCTCGTGCAGCGGCGTCTTGGCGTAGCGGAAGTTCAGCGGGATGGGCCGCTCGGCGGAGGTGACCACCGCCGTGGTGCGGCCGGTGCGGCGGGTCAAGTCCTCCTCGAAGGAGCTGACGTCGCCGAGCGTGGCCGACATGAGCACGAACTGGGCCCGCGGCAGCTCCAGCAGCGGCACCTGCCAGGCCCAGCCGCGATCGGGCTCGGCGTAGAAGTGGAACTCGTCCATCACGACCTGGTCAACGTCGGCGTCCGCGCCGTCGCGCAACGCGATGTTGGCCAGGATCTCCGCGGTGCAGCAGATGATGGGCGCGTCGGCGTTGACGCTGGAGTCGCCGGTCATCATGCCGACGTTCTCCGCGCCGAAGACGTCGACGAGGCTGAAGAACTTCTCCGAGACCAGCGCCTTGATCGGCGCGGTGTAGAAGCTGCGCTTGCCGGTGGCCAGGGCCGCGAAGTGCGCGCCGGTGGCCACCATGCTCTTACCCGACCCGGTGGGCGTCGACAGGATCACGTTCGCGCCGGTCACGACCTCCATCAGCGCTTCTTCCTGCGCCGGGTAGAGCTCGATGCCCAGTGAGATCGTCCATTCGACGAACGCCTCGAACTGGGCATCGGGATCGGGATCGCCGGCGGTGAGCGCTGGGAGCTGGTCGGTGAGCTTCATCGTCCCCCCATCGTCCCTGGCCACCCCCAGCGCTGGTCACCCGGGGTGGCCAGGCACGACCCTTCCTCCGGCCCGGTGTCGTTGCTGGTGGAAGACCCCGGTGATCAGCGACCATGGGAGATGGCCTCGGTGTCGTGCGAGAGGAGGGCGCCATGTCGACCCGCAACGTGCGCTTCGTCGGCGGGCCGCTGGACGGCAGAGTCCAGGACCTGCGCGACCACGAAGCAGTCGCCGGCCGCCTGCTCAAGCACATCCACCTGCACGACGGCCCGAAGATCGAAACCCAGTACGAACTCCACTACACCCCGGAACACGGCTGGGTCTACCACCTCTGCGGCACCCAGCCGTAGCTGCGAAGAAGTGCAACCGCCCCACCGTCAGGCAAGCGACGCAGTCGCTTCCTCAGTGCCCCACCCGAGCAACCGACACCGCCGCGGGTTCTCAGACGTCTTCTGGGGAGGACAGCCGACGTGTCGTGCATGGGCATACATCAGCCTCGGATCCCGGAGCCAGAAGGCGTCTGAGGTTCCGCTACCCGCACCGCCAAGCACGACGACCACTGAGCAGTTGTCCGCGAACCGCCGTCACCAGCAAAAGTGAACGCCGTTTACCATTCAGAGACACGCGTCACAGATTTGATCGGTTTCACATCCGAATTGGCGGCTTACCATCCTCCGTATGGTGGCGCACTCGACGACGAGCGGCGGCCGGCCGGAGCTCCCGCTGGCTGCGGAGTTCCCGGAGCCGACCCGCGAGCAGTGGCAAGCCCAGGTCCACAAGGTGCTGGAACGATCCGGTCTGGTCGGCGACGAGCCGCCTGCCGGTCCGGTCGAGGACGTGCTGGACTCGACGACCCACGACGGCATCCGGGTGCGCCCGCTCTACACGTCCGCGCCCACCGATCCGGGACTTCCCGGGCTGGCGCCGTTCGTGCGCGGCAGCCGGCCGCAGGGCGGTGTCGCCGAGGGCTGGGACGTGCGCCAGCGCCACGAGCACCCCGACGCCGCCGAGACCAACCGCGAGGTCCTGGCCGACCTCTACAACGGCGTCTCCTCCCTCTGGCTGCGCCTGGGCGCGGCCGGGATCGCGATCGACGACCTGGCGGACGCGCTGGGCGGCGTGCACCTGGACATGATCGGCGTGACGCTGGACGCGGGCGCGGATTTCGCCGCCGCCGCGAAGGCGTTCCTCACCCTGGCGGCCGAGCAGGGCGTGCCCTCCGGCGAGCTGCGCGGCACCCTCGGCGCCGACCCGCTCGGGGTGCAGGCGCGCACCGGCCAGGCCGGTGACCGCGACGCCGCCGTGGACCTCGCCCAGCGCTGCGCGGCGGAGTTCCCGCAGCTCACAGCACTGACCGTGGATGCGCTGCCGTTCCACGACGCGGGCGGTTCCGACGCCGAGGAGCTGGGCTGCTCGCTGGCGTCCGGGGTGACCTACCTGCGGTGGCTGACCGAGGCGGGCATGGACGTCGACACCGCGGCCGGTCAGCTGGAGTTCCGCTACGCCGCCACCGCCGATCAGTTCCTGACCATCGCCAAGCTGCGCGCCGCCCGCCGCCTGTGGGAGCAGGTCACCCGCTCCTGCGGCGTCAGCGAGCAGGCGCGGGCGCAGGTGCAGCACGCGGTGACCTCGCAGGCGATGCTCACCCGCCGCGACCCGTGGGTGAACATGCTGCGCGGCACGATCGCCACCTTCGCCGCCGGAGTCGGCGGCGCCCGATCGGTCACCACGCTGCCCTTCGACGCCGCCATCGGCCTGCCGGACGACTTCGCTCGCCGCATCGCCCGCAACACCCAGGCGCTGCTGCTGGACGAGTCCCACCTCGCGCAGGTCATCGACCCGGCGGGCGGCTCCTGGTACGTCGAATCGCTGACCGACGAGCTCGCCCGCAACGCGTGGTCGTGGTTCCAGCGCATCGAAGCCGCTGGCGGCATGCCGGAGGCGCTGCGGTCCGGGCTGGTGGCCGAGGAGATCGAGGACACCTGGCAGAACCGCCGCGAGGCGATCGCGCGTCGCAGCGACGCCATCACCGGGGTCACCGAGTACCCGAACCTGCACGAGGCCCCGTTGGAGCGCACCCCCGCCCCGGAGCAGCCCGCCGGCGGCCTGCCGGTGCACCGCTACGCCGAAGACTTCGAGGCCCTGCGCGACGCCGCCGACACCCGGATGGCCGAGACCGGTGAGCGACCTGCGGTGTTCCTCGCGACCCTGGGGTCGCTGGCGGCGCACAACGCGCGGGCCTCGTTCGCCCGCAACCTGTTCGCCGCGGGCGGCCTGGAATCCACCGAAGCGGGTGCGACCGACACGACCGACGCGGTGCTGGCCGCCTACTCGGGCGCCCCGGTGGTGTGCCTGTGCTCCAGCGACAAGATCTACGCCGAGCGCGCCGCCGAGACCGCGCAGGCGCTTCGGCAGGCCGGTGCGAAAACCGTTCTGCTGGCCGGGAAACCGAGCGACGTCGACGGCGTCGACGGCTACGTCCACGCCGGTTGCGACGCGCTGACCGTCCTAGACGCCGTGCACGCCGAGTTGGGAGTCCGACGATGACGCAGATCCCGAACTTCGCCGACGTCCCGCTGGACGCCCCGTCCGGCGCGGACGAGGACCGCTGGCGGTCGGAGGTGCTGGCGGCCACCGGCAAGGAGTCCGACGCGTTGGCGTGGGAGGCGCCGGAGGGCATCGACGTCCAGCCGCTCTACACCGAATCCGATGTGGACGGTCTGGACTTCCTGTCGACCTACCCGGGGCTGGCGCCGTTCCTGCGCGGGCCGTACCCGACG
>NZ_SMLA01000025.1:0-82109 GCF_004349225.1 Saccharopolyspora karakumensis | reverse complement strand
TCCTGGCTGCCGGGGTGGCTGTGCTGGTGGCGGATCTGTCCGGGTTGAGCAAGGCTGAGGTCGAACGGATCTGGTTGCCGTTCGGGGTGTGGTTCGCTGTGGGCGGCGCCCTGCTGCCCGCCGGTTCCCGGCGCTGGTGGCTGGGCGCGCAGGCGGTGACCGCGCTGGCGGTCAACCACGTGATCGCGACGAGCTGGTGATCGGGATGCGGGAACACTCCGGACGGGTGCTGGTCGTCGACGACGACCACGCGGTGCGCGACGTCGTCCGCCGCTACCTGGAGCGCGCCGGCTACCAGGTCGACCTCGCCGGCGACGGCGAAACCGCCCTGCGCAGCAACGCCGAACGCAGGCCGGATCTGATCGTGCTGGACCTGATGCTGCCGGGCATCGGGGGCCTGGAGGTGTGCCGCAGGGTGCGCGAGCGCGGGCCGGTCCCGGTGGTGATGCTGACCGCGCTCGGCGAGGAGTCCGACCGGGTCGCCGGTCTGGAGCTGGGCGCCGACGACTACGTGGTCAAACCCTTCAGCCCGCGGGAGCTGGTGCTGCGGGTCACGTCCGTGCTTCGCCGCGCCACCCACGCCCCGCCCGCCGCGCAGGAGTCCATCGTGGACGGCGCCCTGGTGCTCGACCCGGGTGCTCGCCGCTGCGCGCTCGACGGCGTCGAGCTGTCGCTGACCACGCGCGAGTTCGACCTGCTGGCCTACATGATGCGCAACCCGGGCCGGGCCTTCACCCGCGCCGAGTTGCTGGAATCGGTGTGGGGCTGGAACTTCGGCGATCAGTCCACCGTGACCGTCCACATGAGACGACTGCGGGAGAAGATCGAGCCGAGACCCGACCGCCCCCACCGGATCAGCACCGTGTGGGGCGTCGGCTACCGCTACGACCCCGAGGCGGGCTGATGGACCTGCTGACCGAGCTCACCCACGTCGCGCCGTACGCGATCGGCCTGTCCCTGCCGGTGGCGCTGATCGGCGCCGGGCTGCTCTCCCTGCTCCGGCACCGCTCGCTGGCGACCGCGCTCACCGTGCTCGTGCTGGTGCCGCTGCTGGCCACCATGGCCGGCGTCCTCGGCGTCACCGGGTTCATGTTCGGCCCGCTGCTGACCACCGTGGTCGTCATCTGCACCGCCGTCGGGGTCATCACCGTGCCGGCGGCGGTGGTGCTGGGACGCAACATCGCGCGCCGGAGCGTGTGGGAGCGCGAGGCCCGCGCCCGCGAACGCGCCGCCGAGGCCTCCCGCCGGGAGCTGGTGGCCTGGATCAGCCACGACCTGCGGACCCCGCTGGCGGGCATCCGCGCGATGGCCGAGGCGCTGGCCGACGGCGTGGTGGACGAGCCCGACGAGATCTGCTCCTACGCGAACCGGATCCAGGGCGAGACCGAGCGGCTGTCGCGGATGGTGGACGACCTGTTCGAGCTCTCCCGGATCACCGCGGGCGCGCTGCACCTGGAGTTCTCCGCCGTGCCGCTGCACGACGTGGTCAACGAGGCCGTCGCCGCCGAGCACCCGCGCGCGCAGCGGCGCGGCGTGCGGCTGGCCACCGAGACCGAGCAGTGGCCGGTGGTCTCCGGCAGCGACGCCGAACTGGCGCGCGTGGTGCGCAACCTGCTGTCCAACGCCATCCGGCACACCCCGCCGCGTGGTTCGGTGGTGCTCACCGCGGGCAGGGAGGGCCGTCAGGCGTGGTTGCGGGTCGACGACGGGTGCGGCGGCATCGACGCGGCGGAGCTGGAGCGGGTCTTCGAGGTGGCCTACCGGGGCGATCACGCGCGGGGGGACAACGAGCGGGAACCGGCCGGGGCGGGGCTGGGGCTGGCGATCGCGCGCGGCCTGGTGCAGGCCCACCACGGCGAGATCCACGCCCGCAACCACGGTCCCGGTTGCCGGTTCGAGGTGCGGCTACCGCTGGCCGACGGCGTCGCGTAGCGGGGCTTGGGCGAATTCCCGGACCCCGTCGGCGAATTCGACCGTCGCGCGGAATCCGAGCACCCGCCGGGCCTTGGCCGGGTCGGCGACGACGTGCCGGACGTCGTTGGGCCGCGCCCCGCCCACCACCTGCGGCTCCGGACCGCCGCAGGCCTGCGACAGGGTTTCCGCGAGTTCTCCGATGGTGTGCGGCTGCCCGGAGCAGATGTTGACCGCGTCCAGCTCCCCCGGCTGGCCGGGGGTCTCCAGCGCGGCGCGGTTGGCGGCGGCGACGTCGCGGACGTGCACGAAGTCGCGCCGCTGCCGGCCGTCCTCCAGCACCGTCGGGGCCAGGCCCCGGTGCAGCGCGGAGCGGAACAGCGAGGCCACCCCGGCGTACGGGGTGCCGCTGGGCATCCAGGGGCCGTAGACGTTGTGGTAGCGCAGAGCGCGCACCTCACCCCCAGTCTGGCGGGCCCAGGCCGCCGCCAAGTGCTCCTGCGCGAGCTTGGTGGCCGCGTAGGTGCTGCGCGGGTCGAGCGGGGCGTCCTCGGGCACCTGCTCGGGTTCCAGGGGTTCGGCGCACTGCGGGCACGGCGGCTCGAACCGACCGGCCTGGACGTCCTCGGCACGTCGCTGCCCGGGACGGACCGGACCGTGTTCGGCGCAGCGGTAGCGGCCTTCCCCGTAGACCACCATCGAGGAGGCCAGCACCAGCCGTCGCACGCCGGTCTCGTGCATCGCGGCCAGCAGCACCGCCGTGCCGAGGTCGTTGTGGGCGGCGTAATCGGGCATGTCGGAGGGGTCGACGCCGTGGCCGACCATCGCGGCCTGGTGGCAGACCGCGTCCACCCCGTTCAGCAGTTCGCGCAGCAGGTCGGCGTCGCGCACGTCCCCGCGCACCAGCGGGTGCCGGGTCTCGGGAGGGACGCCGTGGGCCTGCGGCAGCAGCGCGTCGAGCGCGACGATCTCGTGGCCGTGGGCGGTGAGGGTGCCGGCGATGGCGGAGCCGATGAACCCGGCGGCGCCGGTCAGCAGAATTCGCACGCCCGGACGCTAGGTCGGCGGCGGCCGCGACGTCCCCGCACGAGCGACGATGTCATCTTTTCACAAGAACTTTCAGCTCTCTTACGCACCAGCCCGAACTCTGGCCACGACCGGTGAACCGGGTTCGAATGGAGGCATGACTTCGCTCTCCCGTGGCCGTGCGGCCACGATCGGACTGCTCGCGGCGGGTTCCGCGCTGGCCGCCGGGCACCTGGTCGCCGGATTCGCCGATCCGCGCACCGCTCCCCCGGTGGCCGTCGGTGGCGCCTTCATCGACCTGGTGCCGCCGGGTGTGAAGGAGTTGGCGGTGGCGGTGTTCGGCACCGCCGACAAGCGAGCGCTGATCGTCGGCATGGCGCTGGTCATCGCCGCGCTCGCGGTGGTCGCGGGGCTGTCCTCGCGACGCTCGGCGCTGCCGGGCGCACTGCTGATCGGAGCGTTCGGGCTGGTCGGCGTGATGGCGGCGCTGAGCCGACCGGAGCGCGGGCCGCTGCCCTCGCTGGTCGCGGGGGCGGTGGGAGTGGCCGTGTTCGCCTGGCTGCACCGCGCAGGACGGGCTCCGGTGGCCACCGAGATCGACCGACGTCGGTTCCTGGCGACCTCCGGTCTGGTCGTGGTCGGGGCCGGGTTGGCCGGCATCGGAGGGAGTTCGCTGTCGAAGGGGGCCGGGGTGACGGCCTCGCGGGAGGCGGTGGCGGGCCGGTTGCCGAAGATCCCGCCGCCCCCGATCCCGGCGGGTGCGGACTTCGTCGCCGACGGCACGCCGACGTTCCTGACCGCCAACCGCGACTTCTACCGGATCGACACCGCTCTGGTCGTGCCGCAGCTGCGCGCCGAGAACTGGCGGTTGCGGCTGCACGGCATGGTCGACCGGGAGCTGGACCTGTCGTTCACCGACCTGATCAACCGGCGGCTGGAAGCGCGGACGATCACCCTCGCGTGCGTGTCCAACGAGGTCGGCGGGAACCTGATCTCCACGGCCCACTTCGTCGGGGTGCCGGTCCGCGACCTGCTGCTGGAGGCCGGGGTCCGGCCGGGAGCGCAGCAGCTGCTGACCACCAGCGCCGACGGCTACACCGCGGGAACCCCCGTGGACTTGCTGCTGGAACCCGACCGGGGTGCGCTGCTGGCGTTCGAGATGAACGGCGAGCCGCTGCCGGCCAAGCACGGGTTCCCGGTGCGCATGGTCGTTCCCGGCCTCTACGGCTACGTCTCGGCCACCAAGTGGCTGGTCGACGCCGAGGTCACCACCTTCGACCGGCGCGCCTACTGGCAGCAGCGCGGCTGGGCGCAGCACGGGCCGATCAAGACCCAGTCGCGCATCGACCGCCCGCAGCGGGCAGCGCAGGTCCCGGCCGGTGCGGTGACGGTCGCGGGGATCGCGTGGGCGCAGCACACCGGCATCGACGCCGTGCAGGTCCGCGTCGACGGCGGGCCGTGGCAGACCGCCGAGCTGGCCACCGAGGTCGGCCGCGACACGTGGCGCATGTGGCGGGCCAGGCTCGACCTCCCACCGGGAGAGCACGTGGTGCAGTGCCGCGCCATCGACCGCACCGGAACACCGCAGACCGAAGCGCGCCAGGGCGTCGTCCCCGACGGCGCGACGGGCTTGCACGACACCACTTTCCGCTGCACGTGACCGGCATCACTTCCGTTGGACACGAGCCCGCGCGCTGAGCAACCGTTCGGTATGGGATTCGGCGAGGGGAGCGTGCGGTGACCGACGGGCGAACGGGCATCTTCGAGTCGGTCGACGACGTCGTCGAGAAGCTGGCCGAAACCGGCTACCTGGCCTCCACCGCCGTGGCCACCACGGTGTTCCTCGCCGACAAGCTCGGCAAACCGCTTCTCGTCGAAGGCCCGGCCGGAGTCGGCAAGACCGAGCTGGCCAAGGCCGTCGCCGCCGTCGCCGAAGCGCGGCTGGTGCGGTTGCAGTGCTACGAGGGCATCGACGAGGCGCGAGCGCTCTACGAGTGGAACCACGCCAAGCAGCTGCTGCGCATCACCGCCGGCCGCGACGAGACCTGGGACGAGGCCCGCACCGACATCTTCAGCGAGGAGTTCCTGCTGTCCAGGCCGCTGCTGACGGCGATCAGCGGGGACGAGCCCACGGTGCTGCTCATCGACGAGACCGACAAGGCCGACGTCGAGGTCGAAGGACTGCTGCTGGAGGTGCTCAGCGACTTCCAGGTCACCGTTCCCGAGCTCGGCACGATCAGCGCGTCGCAGCGGCCGTTCGTGGTGCTGACCTCCAACGCCACCCGCGAGCTGTCCGAAGCGCTGCGCCGCCGCTGCCTGTTCCTGCACATCGACTTCCCCGACGCCGAGCTGGAGCAGCGGATCGTGCGGCTCAAGGTGCCGGGTCTCGACGAGGCGCTGACCGGATCGGTCGTGGAGGTGGTGGGAGCGCTGCGCGGGATGCAGCTGCGCAAGTCACCGTCGGTGGCCGAGACGATCGACTGGGCGCGCACGCTGCTCGCGCTCGGCGCGGACACCCTCGACGAGGAGGTGGTGCGCGACAGCCTCGGGGTGATCCTCAAGCACCAGGACGACGTCCGCCGCGCCACCGAGAAGCTGGTCGTGCCATGACGTTGCAGGCCCGCCTGGTCGGCTTCGCCGGCGCGCTGCGCGAGCAGGGCGTGCGCGTCGGCCCGGGCGAAACCGTCGACGCCGCAGCGGCTTTGGAAGTCCTCGGGATGGCCGACCGGGAACGCCTGCGGGAAGGACTGGCCGCGGCCCTGCTGCGCGCCGACGGGCAGCGCAAGGCCTTCGACGCCGCGTTCGACCTCTACTTCCCCGCCGGGGTGGGAGCGCCCGAGAGCGCCCGCAACGGCGACGAATCCGACCTCGAACAGCGGTTGGTGCAAGCCCTGGCAGGTGACGACTCGGGCGCGCTGGGACAGCTGGCCGGAGAGGCCGTGGACGCGCTCGGGCGGTTCGGCGGCGCGGACGGCCCGCAGGGCTGGTCGGCGCACCAGACGCTGGAACGCCTGCAGCCGCAGACGCTGCTGGCCCGAGTGCTCGCGGCGATGCGCGGTGACGCCGAGGAGGACTTCACCGATCGGCTCGACCGCGACGAGATCCGCCGCCGCATCGACACCTTCCGCGAACGCGTGCGCACCGAGGCGCGCCGCCGCTCCGCGGAACTGCGCGGCGCCGACCACGTCGCCAAGCACGCCATCGCGCCGAGCGCCGACCAGGTCGACTTCCTCAACGCCGGCCGCGAGCAGCTGGCCGACCTCCGCCGCGCCGTGCAGCCGCTGGCGCGCAAGCTCGCCACGCGCATGGCCGCCCGGCGACGTCGAGCCGCCAGGGGAACCATCGACCTGCGGCGCACGCTGCGCCGATCGCTGTCCACCGGCGGCGTCCCGCTGCGCCCGGCCTACGCCCACCACCGCCCGGCGCGCCCCGAGATCGTGCTGCTGTGCGACGTGTCGGGTTCGGTCGCCGGATTCGCCAACTTCACGATGCTGCTGGTCCAAGCCCTGCACGACCAGTTCCGCAAGATCCGGGTCTTCGCCTTCGTCAACCGCACCGACGAGGTCACCCGCATGATCGAGCCGGGCGCGGCCGATCCCGTCGAGCTCGGGCGCAACATCCTCACCGAGGCCGCGGTCACCGGCTGGCACGACAGCAGCGACTACGGCAACGCGCTGGCCGAGTTCACCGACAAGTACCTGGACGCGGTGGGGCCGCGCACGTCGGTCCTCGTCCTCGGCGATGCCAGGACGAACGGCTGGAACCCCAACCTCGACGCCCTGCACACCATCAAGCAGCGGGCCCGCCACGTCTTCTGGCTCAACCCCGAACCGGAACCGCGCTGGTCGACGGGCGATTCAGCGGCCCGCGACTACGCCCGGATCGCCGACATGCACGAGTGCCGCAACACCCGGCGCCTCACCCACCTGGTCTCCACCCTCCTGCCGGTCTGACCGGGGAGGTCCGCGGAATCGCTAGACGGTGCTGGTGGACAGGAAGCGTTCGAGGGTCGTGGCCAGGGCGATCGGGGTCTCGTCGATCGCGTAGTGGCCCGCGTTGGGGAAGACCTCGACATCGCAATGGGGGTACCACTGGGCGAAGGTGGCCTTCATGGTGTCTTCGCCGAGGGCCGGGTCGTGCTCCCCGGCGATCACCTTGACCGGCACCGGGTTCCCGTCGATCTCGGCGTGGAAGTCGGTCTTGGCCCAGGCGTGCAGGTAGTCGGCGACGGCGGCCGGGTCGGAGTGCTTCCGGGAGTGCTCGACCATCGCGTCGAGCCAGACCGCGGTGAGCCTGTTGCCGGTGGTCAGGTCGATGATGGCCCGGCGGTTGGCGAGATCGTCGGCGGCGCCGGAGAACAGCGCCCAACCCTGGTCGTCGAAGGGCACTCCCGACGCCGGGACCGGGGAGATGCCGACCAGCGCCCGGACCCGCTGCGGCGCGTCGGCCAGGACCCGTTGCGCCACCGCTCCGCCCATCGAGTGGCCGACCAGCGAGAACGTGTCCAGGCCGAGCCGGTCGGCCAGGGCGAGGACGTCCGCGGCGGCCTCGGCGAGGGTGTGCTCGCCCGCCTCGTCGATGCGCGCACCGTAACCGCGGTAGTCGGGGAAGACGTAGCGGAACCGGCTCGTGTCCAGGTGCGGGTGCAGCACCCGCCAGGAAGCTGCCGAGCCGAACCAGCCGTGCAGCGCGATGACCGGGTGCGCCCCGCCGCCGATCTCCTCGTGTCCGGTGCTCATCGGTCCCCTTTTCGTTCGATCGATCGGGCGTCGCGCGACCATCGCTGAGGTGCGCTTTCGGCGGGCGCATCGATGATCACCGGGCCGGTCGAGGGTAAGCGGCGTCACACGCGGTGGTCAATCGCCTGGTCAGGGCCTGTGTGCGGAGCGCACCCGGCTCGGCGCGTACATTTGGGCGAAGGCGTGCCTGGGCACGCGGCAACGTTGGCGGTCCCGGGCGGGGCCGAGAAAGCACCGAGAAGGTTGGTCGGGTGGTAGTCCCCACGGCTCCTGCGCAGGACGTCGCGCAGCCGGATCGCCGCACTCCCGGACGACGGGCCGCCTGGGCGCTGCGCCTGGTCGCGGTGATCGCCGCCGGATTCGCCCTCTACGCCGGTTCGCCGCCGCGCGAGGCGTGGTGGGTCGCTCCCCTGGCCTTGGCCGTGCTGGCCGCCGTGGTGCGCCACCGCAAGGCCCGCGCCGGCTTCGGCTACGGCGTGGTGTTCGGCTTCGCGTTCCTGCTGCCGCTGCTGGGTTGGCTCCAGGACTTCCTCGGCGCCGATTTCGGCCCCTGGCCCTGGTTGGGCGTGGCCGCGGTGGAGGCGCTGTTCATCGGACTCGCCGGTGCCGGGATGGCGCTGGTCAGCCGCCTGCCCGCGGCCCCGGTGTGGATGGCGGCGGTGTTCGTCGCGGCCGAGTCGGTGCGCTCCGCGTTCCCCTTCGGCGGGTTCCCCTGGGGTCGGTTGGCCTTCACCCAGGACACCGGCCCACTGCTGTCGCTGGCCGCCATCGGCGGCGCGACCCTCGTCTCCTTCGCCGTGGCTCTCGTCGGCGGTGGGCTGGCCGAGCTCGCGCGCTCCCCGCGCCGCTGGGCGGTGCCGGTGGCCGCGATCGCGGTTCCGGTCCTGGGCGGCCTGGCGTGGTGGCCGCTGGTGAGCACCGACGCCAACGCCGGGACCGCGCGGGTCGCCATCGTGCAGGGCAACGCCCCCAACCTCGGTCTGGGCCTGCTCTACGAGGACGACGTCCTGCACGACAACCACGTGCGCGCGGCGCAGAAGCTCGTCGACGACGTGCGCGCCGGACGGACCCCACGCCCCGATTTCGTGCTGTTCCCCGAGCAGGTCGGCAGCTGGGGTCCCGAACGCACCGACCCGGAGCTGTCGGCGATCGCCTCCCAGCTGGGCGTGCCGCTGATCGTCGGCGGACTCGGCCAGGACCGCGACGGCCAGTTGCACAACCAGGTCGTGCGCTGGGACCCGGGAACCGGGTTCGGCGACCGCTACGTCAAGAAGCACCTGGTCCCCTTCGCCGAGACGATCCCGATGCGGGAGGTCGCGCGGCTGGTCAGCCCGTTCGTGGACCGCTTCCAGTCGGACATGACCCCGGGCCAGGAGCCGGGCGTGATCGACGTCGCGGGCCTGAAGCTGGGCGTGGGCGTCTGCTACGACGTCGCCTACAACGACGTCTTCGGCCCGGCCGCGGCCCAGGGGGCGACGCTGCTGGCGGTGCCCACCAACAACGCCTGGTACGGGCATTCGGAGATGAGCTACCAGCAGCTGGCGATGTCGCGGCTGCGCGCGGTGGAGACCGGCCGGACGGTGCTGGTCGGGGCCACCAGCGGGGTGAGCGCGGTGGTGGCGCCGGACGGTTCGGTGACCGCGCAGACCGAGCTGTTCACCGAGCAGAACTTGACCGCCGAGGTTCCGCTGCGCGCGAACCGGACACCGGCCACCGAGCTCGGCTCGGTTCCGATGTGGACACTGGCGGTGCTGGGGGTGGGCGCGATCGCGGCCGCCGGGTGGCGGTCGAGGAAGTCCGACGCCTGAACGACGAACGAGTGCACGGCCGGTCGGCGGCGACCGGCTAGGAGGATGTGGATGGCGAGGCAAGCCCCGGCCGAGAAGGTGCTGGTGGTGATCCCCACCTATGACGAGCGGGAGAACCTGGAGCCGATCGTGCGGCGGCTGTTCAACGCGCTGCCCGCGGCGAACGTGCTGGTGGTCGACGACGGCAGCCCGGACGGCACCGGCGAGCTGGCCGACCGGCTGGCCGCTTCCGACGACCGGTTGCACGTCCTGCACCGCACCGAGAAGGCCGGTCTGGGGGCCGCGTACGTCGCCGGGTTCGAGTGGGCGCTGGCCCGCGACTACTCGGCGATCATGGAGATGGACGCCGACGGTTCGCACGCCCCGGAGGACCTGCCGCGGCTGGTGGGCATGCTCGGTGACAGCGGGACCGGCGCGGACGTGGTGCTGGGGTCGCGCTACGTGACCGGCGGCCGCACGGTGAACTGGCCCTGGTACCGGGAGTTCCTGTCGCGGGGCGCCAACGTCTACTCGAAGCTGGCGCTGGGCGTGCCGATCAACGACATCACCTCCGGCTACCGGGTGTACCGGCGGGAGGTGCTGGAGACGGTCCAGCTGCACAACATCGCTTCGCAGGGCTACTGCTTCCAGGTCGACCTGGCCTGGCGCTCGGTGGAGGCGGGCTTCACGGTCGTCGAGGTCCCGATCACCTTCGTGGAACGAGAGCTCGGCGCCTCCAAGATGGACGCGGAGGTCGTGCGAGAAGCCCTGCTCCGAGTCACCAAGTGGGGCCTGCGCCGCAGAGGCGGCCAAGCAGCAGGAGCACTCCGCTCCCTGCTGCCGTGATGCAGGAGCGACACTCGCCACTACCCGACGTCAGACAACCGGCGAAGCCGGTTTCTCACCACCCCACTGATCAACCGGCACCGCCGCGGGTTCTGACCCGTCTTCTGGGGAGGACAGCGACGTGCTGTGTATTGGCATACACAAGCCTCGGATCCCGGAGCCAGAAGGCGTGCCCGGTTCCGCCACCCGGCAGGGTGACCACGGAGTGTTCGATCAATGGAGACACACGTAAGCGCCCGAGCGCAGCAGTGCTCGGGCGCTTGCCATGCCTGTATGTGAGTTCTACCGGCCGCGACGGGCGCGCAGCAGCTCCAGTCGCTCGTTGAGCAGCTCTTCCAGCTCCGGGATCGTGCGCCGTTCGAGCAGCATGTCCCAGTGGGTGCGCGGCGGCTTGACCTTCTTCTGCTCCGGTTCGTTGCCGTCGATGATCTTGGACTCGGTGCCGTGCAGGCGGCATTCCCAAGTCGGCGGGACCTCGGCGTCGTCGGAGAAGGGCACCTCGAACTCGTGGCTCTTGGGGCAGGCGTAGCGCACCGTCCGGCGCGGTGCGAGGTCGTGGTTACGGTCGGTCTCGTAGCTGACAGCTCCGAGCCGGCTGCCACGCAGAACGCGGTCGGCCATGACGGTTCCTTTCCCTTCGGCCCGGGCTGAGAGCCCGAGCGGTTGTGCTCACCGTGTGCAACGACGGAGTACCCGTCATCTGTTCCCGGCGTCGTGTTGCTGGTCGCCGTCGGTGACATTGTTCACCCGTCAACAACGGCTGTCCTCCTAGAGACGCGGTCGAGCGGCGTTCGTGACGCGTTCTCCCGACAGCAATCTACAAGTGGGTTCGAACGGGTGATAGTGCCAGATGTCTAGTCACCATCGCCAAGCAGGACCCTGGATTGTTAGTCATTGTGGGATGCAGATCACGACCCGTACGGCCGATCCCTTCATCCACAACGTGACCGTTCGTAGTGCCATGATCCTCCTCGTGATCACAACGCAGCGTACTGGCATATTCCGTTTCTGCGGATTCCCCAGCACTCCTAGATCACCAGCATGGAGCAATGCCCGCTCGATCGCGAGACGAACACGCCTGATCACTCTGCGCACACGCGCTAGAGGAGTTCCGGGGCCCGGTTGCCCACCGCCTCGATGGCCCTGCGGACCGGCACCAGCGCGACCAGCACCAGGCCGACCGCGAAGAAGACGACCAGCGAGATGATGGCCAGCCGGAACGAACCGGTCGCCTGACCGACGCCGGCGAACACCAGCGGCCCCAGCCACGACGTCGAGCGTTCCCCCACCTCGTAGAGGGAGAAGTACTCGGCCTCGCGGCCCGGTGGAATCATCTGGCTGAACAACGAACGGGACAGCGCATTGGTGCCCCCGAGGACCATGCCGATTCCCACGGCCAGTCCGTAGAACTGCATCTCCTGCCCGGCCTGCACGAAGTAGGCGGCCACCAGCACCAGCAGCCAGGTCGCCAGGCTGATCAGGATGGTCTTCTTCGCGCCGATGCGGCGGGCCAGCACGCCGTGCAGCACGCCGCCGACGAAGGCGATGAACTGCACGATCAGCAACGTCACGATCAGCGAGTCCTGCGGCAGCTTGAGCTCCAGGCTGCCGTACTGCGCCGAGACCTGGGAGACCGTCGAGATGCCGTCGGTGTAGATCCAGTAGGAGCCCAGGAACGCCAGCGTGAGCGGGAAGTGCTTGGCCTCGCGCAGGGTGCCGATCAGCTGCTTGAAGCCCGCGGTGACCGCCGCGGTCCCCTTGTCGCCACCCTCGGCGGCCTGGTGCCGGCGCAGCGCGGTCAGCGGCAGCAGCGTGAACACCGCCCACCAGATGCCCGAGGAGAAGAAGATCAGGCGCACGGCCGCCGATTCGGACAGGCCGACGGCGTCGTGGCCGAGGTAGATGACCAGGTGCAGCGCCAGCGCGGTGCCGCCGCCGAGGTAGCCGATCGCCCAGCCGCGGGTGGAGACGTTGTCGCGCTCGTCGGCGTCGGCGATCTCCGGCAGGAACGAGTAGTAGACGACGATCGAGGCGCCGAAGCAGATGTTGCCGATGATGAACAGCACCACGCCCAGCTGCCAGTTCTGCCCGGCCACCAGCGCCAGCAGCCCCGTGGTGATCGCGCCGCCGAAGGCGAACAGCGCCAGCATCAGCCGCTTGTTCTGGGTGCGGTCGGCGATCGCGCCGGTGATCGGCAGCACCACCACCTGCACCACCGTGGCCACCGACAGCAGGTAGCCCCACAGCGAACCGGCGGGGAAAGCCAGCCCCAGGAACGAGATGTCGCAGTTGACCAGGGAGTTGTCGCCCGCGCAGGCGTTGAGCCCGTTGCGCGCGACGTCGGCCTTGGCCGCGGCGGTGGCCACCGAGGTCAGGTAGAGCGAGAGGAAGACCGTGGTCACCGATGTCGGGAAGACCGAGTTGGCCCAGTCGTACCAGCACCACCCGCGTTGTTCCCGGCGGCGCTGCGCGGCCCCCGGTGCCGCTTCGCTGTCCATCACGCTCATTCCGTTCGGTCCTCCGCGGAGTGGATCACTCGATTGGGGGCACCATACTGGCTACCGGTTCCCGCGTGAGACGCACTCGCGCACGTTCGGAGAGACTTCGTCCGCTCAGCTCCGGGCGGGGTCCGCGGCCCGCTCCCGCAGGAGCCGGTTCAGCAGGTCCGGGCGGTCGCTGACCAGCCCGTCCACGCCCAGGTCCAGCAACCGCAGCATCTCCGACGGCTCGTCGACCGTCCACACGTGCACCTCGACACCCCACCGATGAGCCAACCCGACGAACGGCTCATCGACGACCTCGAGCCCCTTGTGCCGCGCGGGAACCTGCACAGCCGCACCCCGGATCAACCCCCGCTCACCCCCCTCACCGGATTTCCACTGAAATCCGGTCGGGGAGGTGACCGCCGACGGTGGTGGGGTCCACGGCAGTCGGGACCAGGCCCAGAGGGCGGCGACGCCGCGCTGGCCGGTGGAGGTCAGCAGCCTCGGGCCGCCGACCTTGCGCAGCAGGGTCAGGCGCCGGTCGACGAAGGAGGCCAGGCACACCCGGTCCCAGGCGTTGTGCCTGCGCACGGTCCGCAGCACCGGACCAGCGGCGCTGTCGGCCTTGACGTCGATGTTCAACAGCAGGTCGGGGAACTCCTCCAGCGCCGCGTCGAGGCTCGCGACCGGTTCCCGCCCGGCGATCCTGGCCCGCGACACCTCCGAGAACGGCAGGCTCGCGATCTCGCCGTCGCGATCGGTGGTGCGATCGAGCGATGCGTCGTGGTGGATGACGGCGACACCGTCGCCGGTGGCGTGCACATCGGTCTCGATGTAGCGGTAGCCCTCGTTCGCGGCGGCGCGGAAGGCGCTCAGCGAGTTCTCCATCTCGGCCAGATCGCCGAGGTGCCAGCCGCGGTGGGCGAACGCGCGCGGCCACGGCCCGTCCAGGAAGGGATGCGTCACGCCCGCCACTCTGCCGCACGCAGGTGACCGGCCGGTGTCGGGCCGGTGGCGTCGGAGTCGGCGTGGCGACTCCACGGAGATCACCGGTGTTGACTAACGTGATCACCGTGGACAACTCCGTCGAGCCCACCCGACGAGCTCGCCAGGTGCGTCACTGCGCCTGGTGCGGCAGGCGCGTACCCGACTCCGGACGGCAGGGCCGGCCGCGTCTGTACTGCGCGCAGGCCTGCCGGCAGCGCGCCTACGAGCGCAGGACGGCGGTGCAGCGCGGCGGGCTCCCCGAGGACTCGGTGGTGCTCTCGGCCGCCGAGCTCGCCGATCTGCAGGACCGCCTGTTCCAGCTGCGCTGCGCGGCCGAGGACGTGGTGACCGCGGTCGACGACGACGCCGACCGGTCCGACCTGCGCAAGCTCGCGGCCCAGGTCGTGGACGTCGCCGCTGAGCTCGAGCGCCTGCGCTGAACTCCCGAACACCACCACGCGCTCCCGGCACGACCCACGATGCCCTGGGACGAACGGAGCATTGTGCCGGCATGCGCGGGTGGCAAGATGAACTGATCCCCGGTGGCGAGGAAACGACGGTGCCCGCACGTCCTGCGGTCCGCGGCTTGCGTCGCGTCGACCTGCTCAGTCGCGATCCGATGGCTGCTGCCCACTTCTACCGAGTCGTGCTCGACTGGTCACCGGTGCCCGTGGAGACCGGATTGGACTGCTGGGTCGGCAACCGCCGCTGCGCCTTCATCCGCAAACCTCGCGCCGACGAGGTCCCGGGCTTCCGCCTGGTGTTCGCCGGCGCTCCGATGGACTGCTCGCTGACCGGTCCGGACAACTCGCTCGCCCAGGTCACCAAGGGGCGGGCCCAGCACGGCCCGCAAGCACCGGAACCGCGCCCGGGAGAACCGTGCTGGGCCGAACTGGCCACCACCGAACCGGCCCGCGCCGACGCGTTCTGGGCCGACATCCTCGGCTGGACCGTCGAGGAGGGCACCTACGTCTCGGGAGGCCGGGCGATCGCCGGACGCAGCGAGACCACCGGTCATCCGGGCTGGCTGTGCTACTTCGCGGTCACCGATCTCGACGAGGTCGCCGGGTACGCCACCGAACGCGGCGGCGAGGTCGAACGCCTCGACCACCCCGTGCTGGGCAAGGCCATGCTGCTGACCGACGACGCCGGCGCCCGCATCGGCCTCGCCGAAACCTCCACCTGGGGCTAACCGAGCTCACCGAGAACCCGCAGGGTGCGGTTGGCCTTCACCGAGAGCCGTTGCTCGCGAGCCGTGACGTCGATGTAGGTCTGGCTGGAGTTCATCGACGAGTGACCGAGCAGCTTGGCGATCTCGGCGGCGCTGGCCCCGTCCTCGGCGAGCCGGGTGGCGAAGGTGTGCCGCAGGGCGTGCACCATCGCGCCGGGCTGCACCCGGTCGGACACCCCTGCGGCCTGCAACGACCGCCGCACCAGGTACTGCAGGCCACCGCGCTGGAGCTTCTCGCCCCGGTGGTCGACGAACAGCGGCTCGGCGCCGGGCAGGCGGTTGCCGAAGCGCTGCTTGCGGGTGCGCAGGTAGGTCTGGATGAGCCCGTCGAGGCTGTCCTCGATCGGGATCGACCGGCTCTTGCCGCCCTTGCCCTGCACGTGCAGCCGCCGATCACCGGCCCGGCCGGCCAGCGACGCCACGGTCAGCTCCAGCAGCTCGGCCGAGCGGACGCCCGTGCACAGCAGGGTCGCCAGGATCGCCAGATCGCGTTCAGGCCACGGGTTCCGGGCCTTGCGGACCCCGGCGGCCACCTGGCGCAGCAAGCGCTCCGGGGTCTCCTCCCCCTGCAGCGGCTTCGGCGTGGCGGGCGCGCTGCGCGGCTTGGGCACCACCTGCATCGGGTTGCCCGACACCGCACCTTCGATGACGCCGAAGCCGAAGAAGCCGTTCCACGTCGACCAGGCCCGCGTCACCGAGGCCGCCGAGCGCCGCGCGGCGAACCGCGCGAACGCCGAGCGCAGCATCGAGGGGTCGAGGTCGTCGACCGCGATCCGCTCGGGCGGTGTGCCGGTGAGCTCGGCGAGCTCACCGGCCACCGACTCCAGGTCGCGGCGGTAGGCGCGCAACGAGTTGGCCGCGAGCTTGCGAGCCTGCAAGTGCTCCAGGTAGCTCTCCACCAAGCGCGCCAAGTCCACGCCACACCTCCCGACACAATGATCAACTACGGGAGATGTAACCAGACGGCACCGACAGTCAGCTGTTGCGGATGAAGCGGTCCAGCACCCGCACGCCGAACTTGAGCGCGTCGACCGGCACCCGCTCGTCCACGCCGTGGAACAGCGCGGAGAAGTCCAGGTCGGCGGGCAGCTGCAACGGGGCGAAGCCGTAGCAGTTCATGCCCAGCCGGGCGAAGGACTTGGCGTCGGTGCCGCCGGACATCATGTACGGCAGCGCCTTCGCGCCGGGGTCCTCGGCCAGCAGCGAGGCCTGCATCTGCTCGACCAGCCGACCCTCGAACTTCGTCTCCACCGGCGGCAGCCCGACCCACTCGCGCTCGACGTCAGGCCCCAGCAGGTCGGCCAGCTCCCGATCGAACGCCTCTTCGCGGCCGGGGAGGATGCGGCAGTCCACGGCCGCCTCGGCGACCGAGGGGATGACGTTGTGCTTGTAACCGGCGGTGAGCATCGTCGGGTTGGCGGTGTCGCGCAGCGTCGCCCCGATGATGCGGGAGATGTTGCCGAGCTTGGCCACCGAACCTTCGAGGTCCTCCTCGGGGAAGTCCCAGCCGGTGATCTCGCTGACGCCGTCGAGGAACTCCTGGACGCTGTCGGTCATGACCAGCGGGAACCGGTGGTTGCCCAGCTTCGCCACGGCCTCGGACAGCTGCGTGACCGCGTTGTCCCGGTGCACCATCGACCCGTGGCCCGCACGCGCGCGCACGCGCAGCTTCAGCCAGCGGATGCCCTTCTCCGCGGTCTGCACCAGGTAGGCCCGCACGCCGTCCTTGAGCGTCAGGGAGTAGCCGCCGACCTCGCTGATCGCCTCGGTGCAGCCCTCGAAGAGCTCGGGCCGGTGATCCACCAGCCACTGCGCCCCCTGGAAACCGCCCGCCTCCTCGTCGGAGACGAACGCGAAGACGATGTCGCGCGGCGGCACGATGCCGTCCCGCTTGTAGCGGCGGGCGATGGCCAGGCTCATCGCCAGCATGTCCTTCATGTCCACGGCCCCGCGCCCCCACACGTAGCCGTCCTGCACCGCCCCGGAGAACGGGTGCACCGACCACTCGGCCGGATCCGCGGGCACGGCGTCGAGGTGCCCGTGCACCAGCAGACCGCCCCGCGAGGGGTCGGCCCCGGGCAGCCGCGCCACCACGTTCGCCCGGCCCACCTGGTCACCGGCCTCGACGTAGGTCACCTCGTACCCGACCTCGCCCAGCTTCTCGGCCACGTACTCGGCCGCGGCCCGCTCGGGCACGAGGGTGTCGGCGTCGCCCGTGTTCGTGCTGTCGATGCGGATCAGATCGCTGGCCAGCTGAACGACCTCGTCCTGCGCCAGCGCCAAACCCGCGTCCTGATCAGTACCGGAGATCCCGTTGTGCTCGCTCACCAGGCATTTCTATCACCCGCTGCGCCAACAGGGGGGTCCCTGCGAGGCCCAGATGACCATGAGCTAATCTATTAACACAACACAGCGGGAACGCCCCGGAAACGGCGGCAGACCCGAGATGTCCGAGTGGCGGAATGGCAGACGCGCTAGCTTGAGGTGCTAGTGCCCTACTAATGGGCGTGGGGGTTCAAGTCCCCCCTCGGACACGCACACTATTCACCCGGTTCGCCGGGTGAATTTTTATTTCGGCGGCTCTCTCACCGGGCTCGTAGCGAACTTGCAGGTCAACGGACTCGTAGAGGCTGGCCAACCGCTCGGGTTCGGCGCTCGACAGCGCCGACCGGACGTCGCCGAGAGAATCGACCATCGCGTAGATCTCGGCCTCGGAGATCGCTCCGCTCGTCGTCGGTGTGTTCTCCAGTTCGGCACGAGCGGCCGCGCGCTCTGCCTGGGCTGTGTTGATCACATCGGTCAGCGCCGCGGGGTCCACTCCGGCACCGATCGCGTCCTGGAACCGGCGCAGCCGGGCCTCGGCGTCAGCCAGTCGCGTTTTGGCCGCTTCGAGGGACACAGACGACTCTCCGGGCGACTCCTGTGACTCGACCAGCGCCGCCACCGTCTGATCGATCTGATCCGGTGCGAACAAACTACCGAGCCACCCGTTAACGGACTCCCTGAGAAGGTCCTCGCGCAGGTACACCGCTGGCGGGTGCTCGGCCAGCACCGGCGATCCCGGGGCGAGCGTCCGGGCCGGGCATCGGTAGTACATGCCGTGAGCACGAGGGCTGCCTTCCATCTTCCGACCGCACACCGCGCATCGGACCCGTCCTCGGAACAGGTACGTCCGCTTCGTCGCACGCCCGCTGCGTTCGAGCTTGCGGGCGGTCCGCAACTTGCCCGCGCCTTTCGAACGGCGGAGCAGCTGGGCTTGGGTGAAGTCCTCGACGCTGATGATCTGGGGGTGCGCGGGCTTGCGGGAGCGCACGACGGACTCGCTGCCTGCTCGGCGGAAGCGGATCACGTACCCGGCGGCCACGTCGTCCGAATCGATGAGCTGCTCCTGCCTGGTCCAGCGCCCGAAGAACGCGTAGCCGGTGTAGCGAGGGTTCTCGAGGATCGCCCGGACCGTGCTGCCCTGCCACCCGTCAGCCAGCCGGTGCCGGTTCTGCTCCGGCCGACGAGCCGAGGGACACGGGATGCCGTCGCGGTTCAGCCCGTTGGCGATCGCGCGGTCGCCCCTGCCGCTGAGGTACTCGGCAAAGATCCGGCGCACGACCTCGACGACCTCCTCGTCGATGGCGAGCACCTTCAGCCGGTACCCGTCCGCAGCCCGGGAGGGGTTCGGGTGCGGGCCGGCGTCCACGACCTTGTAGCCGTACGGTGCCCGACCGCCCTGGTGGCGACCTTCGTTGAGCACCTGAGCATCCATGGCCGCCCGCACCCGGGCCTGCACGTGCTGGCGCTCCGACTCACTCATGCCGCCGAGCACGTTCATCAACATCTTGTGCGACGGGTTGCGCTCGTCGAACTTCCCGCCGAGCTCCGGCACCCACAGCTCGACTCCGTGGGCGGCGAACTTCGGGGCGATCAGCGAGAACTGGTTGCCGAACCAGCACCGAGTCCCTTCACCCACCACAACGGCGTTCCACCCGCGGTTCGGGTCCTTCAACGCCGCCAGCAGCCGCTGCGCCTCGCGACGCCGCTCCCACGGCACCGACCGCGACTGCCCCACGTCGAAGTACTCGGCCGCGATCGTGCCGCCCAGCGGCTCGACGAACTTGCTCGCGTTGCCCAGCTGCCATCCCAGAGAGGTCTCGGGGTCTTGGTTGTCCTCGGTTGAGCAGCGTCCGTAGAACGCCACTGGCCCGATCCCTTCCTCGACCGGCTCGACCGCGTCGACACCGAGCAGCTCATCTAGCGTCGACCAGGGGTCTCCGCTGATTTCAACAGTCATGTGATCCCTCCACCCGGAGGCCCATCCGGAGCCTCGACCTCGGTCAGCTCGATCAGTATTGCTAGCAGTATGCGGCTCGTTTCCGGTGTTAGTTCAGGCAGATCGTCTGGAACCCGTACCGTGATGGCATCCGGATCTCGATCGTCGGCCGTCATTGCTGATCAGCCTCCGACTCGCGAGCCGAGCTGATTTCATCAGAGATGCGGTCCACGGCGGATCGGATGTCCGCGGTGAAGTAGCCGCGCACTCGTCGGAGCTCGCCCGTTTCGTCCGGGATCCGGTGTCTGGTCGGTCGGCACTCGAGCTGGCCCATCTGCTTGGCGAAGGTGCCGGGTTCGACTTCCAGGGCTTCGGTCAGTTCGGCGCTCGGCACGAACTCGCGCTGGTCGAGCTCGTCTCCGAGGTGGTCGACGACGGAGGCGAGTGGCTCAGGTAGCTCGACGACCGTGCGGTCGGGGCCACCTGGTCCGCTGCCCAGCGCCTTGACGACGGCCGCCCGGTCGATCGCGCGCGGTCTGTCATCGCCGGCCGCGTGGCCGCTCAGGGTGCCCGCAGCCTCTCGCAGTGCCCGGCCGCGATCGCAGATCGATCGCCACTCCGCGTTGTCCATGTAGAAGGTCCGAACCGTCACGGCGACCGTGTCGCCGCCGGACTCGGCTTCACCGTCGGGTCGGAGGATGCCGACTCCCTTGTGGCTGGGTAGCAGTGTCGAGGCGTCGAAGCCTCGGGTGTTCATCTGCTCGCCGAGGACGATGTTGGAGTCCCGCCAGTCCATGACCCGCAGCGCGAAGCGGGAGCCCAGCACAGCACGCAGCCGAGAGGGGATGGTGTTGGAGTCCGGTCGCTGCGTGGCCAGGATGACCACGATGCCGACTGCCGGTCCCTTCCGGGCGAGGTAGGTCAGCAGGTCGGCGATGTAGGCGCCGAGCGTGGTCTTCTTGCCTCCGATCTCCTCCTTGGTCGGGTTCTCCAGGTAGACCTGGACCTCGTCGATGATCACCGCGGTGATGGGCATGCCCAGTTCGCGGTCCCGCGAGATGGCCGGGGTGATCTTCGACTCCGGGCAGATCTCGTCGTCCAGCGCGGACATCCGCGAGAACCGCGCCTGCACCTCAGCGACCAGCTCGACCAGGTGATCGCGGACGGCTTCAGCTTGTTCTTGCTCGTCACCGCAGACATAGCGGTGTGCGACGGCTTCGGCTGCCTGCCAGTCCTTTCCGCCTTTGCCGTCGAAGACGTACAGCTGCGTGAACGGGTCGAGGATCAGGCCAGCGGCAGGCAGTCGGCTGGCGCAGGTCTTGCCCTGCCGAGGGATCGATCCGACGATCAGCGACGTCCAGACCAGCTGCAGATCGATCCGCCTACTGCGCGCGTCCCTCCCGAACGGGATGGCTCGCCAGGCATCCCAGTACTCCATGTCCAGCAGCGGGAACCGCAGCGCAGGCCCGGAGTACGGGTCCTCGTCAGCCACCCACAGGAACACCCGGCCGGCATGACCACCTCTCCCCCGTACTCGCTCAACGAACAGCTGCAGCTCATCCACCGCCAGAGCCGAAGCGAGGGCTTCGCGGTGCTTGATGACGTCGGCAGCTTTGCGCGTAGCGGGGAGGTCGACGGTGACGGCCCACCCGGAGCCGTCGTGGGCGGCGCGTTCGACGAGGCGAAGCGATTCGTCCTTCCCGATGAGCTTCGCGTCCCGGAACGCGTCGACCAGGATCTGCGGATCCATGGTCCAGGTCAGCGTCCGTGGCCCGGCGAGCACCGGCTTACGCCCGGGCGCCCCGTCCTTTCGCCGTCCGTACACGGCCAACGCGACCGCGCAGACTCCGGCGGCAGCCCACATCGCGTGTCCGCCGTACACCGCGTACCCGACCGCGAGCACGGCGCCGACGGCCAACGTGACCGCACCGGTCACCTTCCAGCGGAACAGGGTAAGTTCACGGATTTCCACGAACTTGTCCGCGAGCTTCTCGGACTGCTCTGCCGCCTCGCGGTAGTCGTGAACGCGGACCCACTGCCGCCAACCGCGGACCGCAGCCACCAGTCCACGGGCGACTGACCGGAGGAACCACCAAGGCGAGCGGATCAGGAACGACAGCCCGTCCATGAGCGCGTGCTTGGCGGCTTGGCGTGACTTCAGCGCCGCAGGTACGCGGGGTGAACGCAGCCACCAGTTCATGAACCGTTGCCAGCTGGTGAGCTGCGGTTCGGGCTCCGGGACGTCGTCGATCAGTTCGGCGTTGAAGATGTGGCGCTCCACCTCTCGGGACGCCGCCGGAGCAGGCGCCATCTTGTCGTTCATTGCTGCTCCACCTCCGCGGACAGCGCAGCCGCGAGCCGTGAGGACAAACCGCGGGAACAGCCTGTGACCTCGCGGATCCAGGCTGGGGTGACCGTGATGTCCGGACGCCATGCCTCGCGGGCTCGGCCGAGGTACTCGTCGAAGGAGATGCGTCGCTTGGGGTCCGGTGAACGAGGGACAACCGGCTCCGGCACCAGCTCGCTGTCGGCGTTCACGGATGCTGCGCGGACAGCCGCGGTGAGCTTGTCCCGGAGATCCGTGACCGCTTCGGCAGCGACGAAGACGACCAGTGGCGGCACGGAATGCAGGACCACCATGTCGGCTGCTCTGGCGGCGTAGGCGCCCCAGGTGTTCTGTGAGTGTGTTGGTCGGCGGTTTCGGTCTGGTCCGCCTGCAGGATCGGTGCCGGTGATCGGGAATGACCCACAAGTGTTTTGGTCGCCGCGACAGCGGGGCGTGCCTTGGTCATGACATGTCTTCTCGGTCGCTGGCGCCGTCCTGCTCCGCTGGTTGGCTTGATCAGAAGCTTGTCCGCGGACTTGTCCGCGTGACTCCTCACAGAAGTGCCGCTCGGCGGTCTCCTGCCAGGCCGGTGTCGAAACCCATGCCGATGCGGGAAGGAGCTCTGCCGCAGGATGGTCATGCTGGCCGATGTCATCGATGCCGTCGTGGGAGCCGATACCCACCGCGACACTCATACGCTGGAGATGACGACCGCGAGCGGTGTCACGCTGGCGACGATCACCGTCCCCAATACCGACGAGGGCGCAACGCGAGCACTGTCCTGGATCACCGAGCACGCACCCGGACCACGGGTCGCCGCCGCTGTCGAGGGCAGCCGCAGCTACGGCGTAGGTCTGGCCCGCGCGCTCAACACGGCCGGCGTGCGCGTGATCGAGGCCGAGCAACCCACTGCCCGGCAACGCCGGCGCGGCAAGTCGGACCCAATCGATGCGCACCTGGCCGCGCTGCAGGCACTGCGCTTGGATGCCGATCAGTTGCCCACTCCACGCGCCGATGGGGACCGCGAAGCACTCCGGATCCTGCTCGGCGCACGCCACGAGCTGACCATGACCCGCAGACGCGCCATCAACCAGCTGCGCGCACTGCTGCTGACCGGTGACGACCACGAGCGCCACCTGGCCCGCGCGAAGCAGTTCAGCAACGCGCGCCTGCACACCCTCATCCACCGTGAGGCGACCCCCAGCGAGACCCGGGAACAGGCCGTTCGCCGTGATGAAGCACGCCGCCTGGCGCTGCGAGTCCGCGACACCGCCACCGAACTGGCCACCAACCACCGGCGCATGACCGAGATCGTGCGCGAGCTCGCTCCCGACCTGCTGGCCAAACTCGGTATCGGACCGGTCTCGGCCGCCCAAGCCCTCATCTCGTGGTCGCACCACGGACGTTGCCGCAACGAAGCAGCCTTCGCCGCCCTGGCAGGAGCCAGCCCACTTCAAGCCAGCAGCGGACGCACCATCCGACACCGGCTCAACCGGGGTGGCGACCGCGCACTCAACTGCGCCCTGCACGCCATCGTGCTCACGCGATGGCGCAGCTGCCCACGCACCCACACCTACATCCACCGCCGCCGCGCCGGAGGCCGCTCCGACCGCGAAATCCGCCGCATGCTCAAGCGCTACGTCGCCCGCGAGGTCTTCCGCACCCTCAACGCCACAAACCCGCCCCGAAACACCCCGGATAGACGCGGTCGAGCGAAACCCACCGCTCCTTGACACACATAGAAGCGTCATGACGTACGTGGCCGCGAGCGTGAACCACTTCGCGCCACGAACCCAGCCACCGGTGCGGATCCCGTACCGGGCGGTGACCTGCTCGGCCCGCAGGATCGCCAGCAGCACCAGCGACACCATCGGATCGAGCAGCCACGCGGCCAACCACGGCAGCGACCAAGCCGCAGCACCATTGGCCGCGAAGCTCTGGACGTTGGTCATCGTGAACGCCAGGCCAAGCAAGATCCCGCTCCAGCACAACCGGTCGACCTGTCTGCGCACCTGTTCAACGGCTTCGGCGTCGGGGCGGGTGAGCGGCCGGCGCCGCTCACCCGCTGTCTGCGGCGCGCTCATCGACGCCGCCCCTTCTTCTGCTGCGGCATGTCGACGGCGGTCACGGTCAGCGCTCTGGTCAGCGTGTACGACGCGAACAGCGCAGGAACACCGAGCACCGCGAGCAGCAGTCCTTCGTTGCCGGGATGCTTGATCACGATCCACTGCACGCCGACGATCGCCGCAGCCGTGACCACCACGCGCCCGGTCAGGGACATGAACCGGACGCTCGTCCGAGCGGCTTCGCTAGCTCGCCGGGTGGCCTTCGCACTCGCCCGCCACACCATGACCAGCGCGAACAAGCCGCCAAGCACAGCCAGAACTTCCACGGGGGTCAGTTGGAGCATCATCGCGCAACACCCCTCTCGGCACGCTCGCCGCGGCGAAGCCAGTGCGGGTGCAGCTCCCGACGGTCGTCTGCCGACAGCCCACCCCAGACACCGACGGTGTCGGCACCGCCGGAGCGGAGCTCCGGTTCGAGGCATTCGTCGGCGACTGGGCAGCCCTGGCACATCGCTGCGGCGAGCTCGCGGTCGGTCAGCTGCTGGTCCAGCCAGGCGGGTTCGTCGGCTGGGAACTCCGTCATGCAGATACCGTGGCCGCGAACGCAGCCAGTGAGCAGCGCTGTCGGTGCCCAGCGCAGGCGGTCGAGCCGCCACGCGATACCGATGAGCCAGAGGTCGTTGTAGGAGGTCATCACTTCCGACCTCCGTCCTGCGCCACCGCGGCACCGGCCAGGAGGCGGGTCAGCTCGCTCGGTTGAGGATCCAGGCGGCTCGGCGGACCGAGTAGAAGTCGCGGCGCCCGTTTTTCGGCATGGACGTACCCATTGAAGAAAGCCCTTCGAAACATTAGGAAGCTGATTTCAACAGTCATTAGTTGATTTCAGCTCTCGATAAGCATGAGAATTCCGGGCCGCGCCCTTTCAGGCGCGGTCATGTCACGAAATGCGTCACGGAACGGCTACCCTCTGCGCGAAGGCGGAGCGCGGAGGAATAGGTGTCGGAAGACTGGGCGGCGGTCGCCAAGGCCATCAACGAGCGCGTGAACGAGCTCGGCTGGCGACAGCGAGAGCTCGCGGAGCGCTCGAACGTCTCGCAGGCGATCGTCCGCGAGATCCAGCACCACGTGGTGGAGCGCAGACGGAGCGCCCGCACGCTGGAGTCGCTGTCCATCGCGCTCGGCTGGCACCCCCAGCACCTGCTTTTCCTGCTGCAGGGCCGAAAGCCGTCCGAAGCCGACGAACCGATCTCGGACACCGCCGACACGGTCTGGTCCCGTTTGGACTCGCTCGAGCAGCGCATGGAAGAGATCACCGAGCGGCTCGACGACCTCAAGGGCGACCTCGCGACGGTCATCGAGCACGTCCGCAAGAACCGTTAGCGCCGGGTGGTTCCGCTTGCTGTTTGCTTCGTTTTCCATGCCTCCAATTCCAGGCCGAATCCGCCGGGAAACCGATGCACGAAAACCCCTCAGCCAGTGCTCAACCGATGCTCAACCAGTGCACAAACCCACCGCGAAGGGCCGAACGCGATGAATTTGGTGTCCAGCTGGACGGGGCGGACCGCCTGTGCGCTGCAAGGTGCGATGCGAATGAGCAACGACGAGTTCGCCGCCCACCTCGGAATCGGTTTGCGCACGGTTGCCGGCTGGCACGAGAAGCCGAACCGCCGGCCGCAGTCGGAGATGCAGCGCACCCTGGACACGGCTCTGGCGCAGGAAGACGACGCCATCAAGGCCCGGTTTGCGGAGCTGGTGAAGGACACCACCGATGCCCCAGCGGAGCCGGCGGTCGATGAGGCCGCAGCGGCCGACGCCGAGAAGCGGCTGAGCGCTGACCCCGACATCGGAGCGGCACTGGATTGGCTGGACGAGCACGCGGGATGGATGCCTGGGACCGCGCGCAAGGAAATTGCGTCGCGGCTCGCGCGCCTCGACGTGAGCGAACTGGGGGCCAGGGCAAGCCGTCGAGGGCGCGTTGATCAGCGCAGCGTCGCCGACGTGCTCGGCAAGTACTACGGCACGAAGGCCGGCGAGCATGGCCGGTATGCGGCCCGCTACGACGTTTCCCACGCTGAGACGAGCGTTCTGACCTGCCCTGATTGGCTCGATCTTGGGTGCCCGTTGTTCGCGAGGCACGACCGACTCAAGGTCACCAGCTCGGCGCGCGACGTGTTCGCCGAGCTGGACTCCGGCGCGGCGGGCCGCGCGGTGCAGCGATTGGCGGAAACCCTGGCCATGGGGACACGGCTGGTCGACAAGCCGCTCTACCGCCTGCTCGACATCTCGCCCTCGCCGGATGCGATCAACGGCTTGGTGGGCACGTCGCGGTTCGTCGAGTACGCGGTCACCATGGACCTGCTCGAGGGCGAGCTGGTCGACGCGATCTCAGCTGACGCCGCGACGGCCCACAAGTCCCTACCGCTGCGCGATAAGTACCTGCCCGACATCTCCTCCGTGACGGACGTGGCCAACCGACTTTGCGCCGGTGGTCCGCTCGCACTGTTCGCAATCGCCCGGCCTGCCAGTCCGTTCCGTGGCGAGGCCGACTACGTGCTCCTGGTGCAAGAGCGCTCGGGCAACGTGCTCAACGCAGCACGCCGACTGGCGGTCATCCCCAAGGGCTTCCACCAACCGATGACCGATCTGCGCGTCGACGCTCAGATCGGCGCGACCCTGCGGCGGGAGGTCGAGGAAGAGCTCTTCGGCCGAGACGAGATCGACAACACGACCAACGACCAGCGCTCCGCCGACCCGATGCACCCGAGCCGGGTGTCGGAGCCGATGCGGTGGCTCATGGAGGATCCGAGCCGACTCCGCATGGAGTGCACCGGGTTCGGCCTGAACCTCCTGAGCGGCAACTTCGAGTTCGCCAGCCTGATCGTCATCGACGACGAGGAGTTTTGGGAACGCTACGGCGGCCGGGTCGAAGCCAACTGGGAAGCGGCCGGCCTGCACCAGTACTCGAGCCGCGACGGCGACCTGATTTCCGAGCTCATCGCTGATGTAGCGTGGAGCAACGAAGGGCTCTTCGCCCTGCTGCAAGGACTTCGACGGCTCGCGCAGATCGGCGGCGACCGGGTGAGTCTGCCGTCGATCGAATGGGAGGTTCGGTAGTGAGCCGCAACTGGCACCACGGAAACGCTGCAGAAGACGGCAGCGAAACCCGCGGCTGGCTACTCGGCCACTTCATCGACCCCACCGAAGGCGGAGTCCGTTCCACTAAGGACCTCGAAGTCAAATGGGGCACCCACCCCGCCGGCGACAAGCGCCCCGAGTGGACCACCGACGACCAGCGCACCACCCTGCTCCTCCTCGTCGAAGGCCACTTCCGCCTGCACCTCACCGAAGGCACCGTCGACCTCGCCAAGCAGGGCGACTACGCGGTCTGGGGCCCTGGCATCGACCACTCCTGGGAAGCGATCACGGACGCCGTGGTCGTCACCGTGCGCTGGCCATCTGCCTCGAACTAGCCTTTGGCATAGCCACTTACCGCTCATATCTGACGGATTAACCTTCGGCCTCTTCGGAGGTTTGACAAGCTGTGTCGCTGCTCGTTATAACCAGGCTAGATCGCGAATGCAAATGGCCAATGAGGACAATTCTTCGCCGCCGTTCGACATCGCTTGGAACACGTAAAGCGCACGGATGATCCTGTCCTTGGATCCCGTTTCGCCGACCGTTGCGATGAAAAAAGCGGCGTGACGTAAGTCACACCGCGTGCACTGGCGCAGAGTCGATCAGGGAGCTACACTTCTCGGTTGACGAGTCGCAAGTGAGGTGTAGGCCAAAACCTTATGTCTTAACCGCAAGTACGACCTTAGGGTGAGCATCGCGAGATGGCAAGAGGTTGTAGTCAACTTCACTCTCCCGATTGGCCTACTACCTCTTGACGAGAGGTAGGAGCTCTGTGAGTCCGGTCCGGATCAGCGCCCCATCGTTCCTCGACTACATGCACAGCACGCCCCGCGGTTGCATCAACATCGTCAAGAGTCAGCGCAAGATGTACCTCGACCAGGAGAGCAAAGGCGACATCTTCTACGGCCCCTTCCGCACTGCTCTCCGGCAGTGCTTCAACTCGGTCACGCCTCCGCTCGTGATCGCTGAAGCGGTCAACCATGCAAACGAGGCGCAACAGCCTCACTTTGCAGAGCTCGAAGCAGGCTTCATCCGCTGGTGGCGCAGAACCAAGGCCACCGGAGTCAGGGTTGCCAACAGCACTTGGAGGAACGGCAGCCTTGAAGTGAAACTTCACCGCCTGATCGGCCTGCGGTACTCCGCTGAGAAGACCGAAGTCGTCTTCCCCTACGTCAAGGAACCTGAGCTGACGCCAGATGCCGCGAACCCCATGCTGCGTGTTCTCGAACAAGAGATGCCCAGCCTCCTGCCGGGTGCTCGGCCCATGCTCCTAGATGTACGCCGCGGCAAGCCCTTCCGATTGCGGCGCAACACCAATCGCAACGACCTCGACGCACTTCTAGCTGCTGAAGCCGCCAAATACACCACGCACTGGCAGTCCGCCGCATAACGACGCTCCACGTCGCGGACGAGAAGCCATCTCTCAGCCAGCGCGCTGCCGAGCCTTCGCCGCGCACCCGAAGGCTCGGCAGCGGCCTCGGTCACATGCAGAGGAGCAACGTGGTCTACGTCAGGCCGGTACACCAAGAAAGACGGAACTAGGGTCCGGGGACACATCAGGGGGCTTCCTTCCGCCGGCGGACAAAGCCCTTCCGGGCTTGGTCTCGCAGCACTAATCATCGGCGGGCTGTTCTTCTGGGGAGGCACACCAGATAGCACCAGCACCCCGACGGCAGCTACCTCCTGGGAAGTTGACCGGTCCACCGTCACACAGATCAATACGTCACACGATGGAGAATGCAGCAATCACGCCTACGGCCAAGTGCAACAGTTCTTCAAGCAAACCCCATGCGTCGAGCTTCATCGCACCTTGCTAAGAGCCTACGACCATCAAGGAAACACGATGCTGATCGCGGCCTCACGTACCGACATGTCCAGCTCGAACTACGCCGACGCACTCAAACGGCTCGCTGACCGCGGCGGATCAGGCAATGTCACCGACCTAGCCCGGGAAACGCCCGGCTACGACGCCACCAAGTTCACCGGTCAGAACTACGCATCACAAACGCACGGCCCCTCAGTCCACATCGCCGAAGCCGAGCCCCTCACAGGCAGCCCTAGCACCAGCACTATGCGTGACCTCGCAAGACAGGCGCTCGACCACCTCTAAGGTTCACATCCATCGCGGCCCCAGTCCACCAAACTGGGGCCGCGGCCAGCCTAATCCTTCACAAGCCGCAACCACTACTGGAAACCCGAATCCTCTGATGGCGTCTATGTCTCCCTCGATGGTGCTCGTCACTTGCGAATATGTCTCATACGCTGCAGAGGAGGGGCTTTAATCCGCACCGGCATGCCTCATCATTTCGGTCGTTCGAGCTCGGTTTTTGGCGATAAGTTGGCAGTCTGGCGGTGGCTATCGCGACGTCTCTCGATCGCCAGCAACCCTCGCTGAGGGGTCATCGCTGGCGTCAAACGTACCGGGACGATCGTAGGCTTCACTAGCGCATCGCAGCCCGTAGGCAATGGCACGCCCGAGTGGTGCGGTGTTGATCCCGCACGCCTCAGCGAACTCATACACATCGAAGTTCGGATCGGAGTGACGGAGCACCTGGGCGGCAACCCACATCACGTTCAACCGGACACACTCAGTTTCGCCCGGATCAAGGATCTTGTGGTTTGAGCGGCCGTGATCCCACCTCGCCTGGTGACCCGCCTTGTCGGCCCTGTAGGGAGCGTCGCTCCAGTCGTGGAGCGAGATTTCGGCTGCGAATTCCTGGGCGAGACGGCTGAGTGCCATGATCCCTCCGGATGTTGAGGAAGTTCCTCGTACGCGCGGTGAAGTAATGCACCCCCAATTCGGCCATACCTGGCTACCTCCAAAGGAGGGCCTTTGGTCCCTACCCCGCCGACCTGGCGAAGCCCTCATCAGGCCGCGTGGATGCCGATGGGGTGAGGACAGAGCAGCCACGACCGAACCGCAGCCGATATGCCTGTCGGTCTCACCCTGCGGCGGGGCCCGTTGCGCCGGCCTCGGACACAACAGGCAGGCGGGCCGCAGGGCCCGCCATTGACGAAGAATGAAACCCTGAGCACGAGCACAGCGCATCAATGTCATCGCGTTCCTGGCCGAAGCACCTTCGCTCTCATGGCGGTGTAAACCAGCTCGAATCTAGGTCACCGTGCTCGACGGCGGGATTTCGGTCAGTCTCGGGACGTGGCGGTCGAGGACGACGACTCGGGGCAGGACGGGCGGGTGCTCGCCCTGTCCGACGGCGTTTTCGCGATCGCGGCCACCCTGCTCGCCCTCGACATCCGCGTTCCGGAAGGGCTCAACACCAGCAGCCTGCACGACGCGCTGCGCGGGCTCGCCCCCGACCTGGCCGGTTATGCGATCGCGTTCCTGGTCATCGGCGTGCTGTGGCTCGGACACCGCGCGTTGTTCAGCGACATCCGGCGCATCGCCCCCTCCGTCGCAGCGGTGAACGTGGTGCTGCTGGGCTTCGTCGCACTGCTACCGTTCCCCTCGTCGCTGCTGGCCAACTACAGCGACGAATCGGTCGCGGTGATCAGCTACGCCGCCAACGTCGCAGCGATCTCAGCGTTGCAACTGGTCATCGTCACCATCGCGCGTCACACCGGGAGCTTCCGCGCCGGGACGCAGGCGCTCTCGGCCTACGCACCGTCCGCGGTGACGATCGTCGGCTTCGCCGCGTCCATGCCCGTGGCGCTGGTTTCTCCCACGTGGGCGCCTATGTGCTGGCTCATGCTGATTCCCGCCCACGCGACCATCGGCCGCATCGAGAACCGCAGAGCCCGCAACGCCCGGGAACCCTAACGACGGCCTACCTTTCTCCGAAAGCTCGGGTTTGGCCTCAGTCGCCTGGGTCGATCTGAATAGTGGGCAGTTTCGCTCGTTCGTCCCTGCTTTCACGTAGACGGCGGATCCCCTGCAAGAACGCGAAGATACCTTCATTGCTCCAGGACTCGTCTGTGACCAGTTCGTCGACGAGTTGAGGGTCCAGGCTGGAGTACAAGCGGAGTCCCGACGCTTCCCAGTTCGCCTCGATTTCTCCGCCGTAGCGGGTCCAGAAGTCGTCGTCCTCAATGACCAGGAGGCACGCGAACTCGTAGTTACCGCTTATGAGGTTCAGGCCGAAGCCGGTGCACTCCATGCGTACCCGGGACGGGTCCGCCATGAGCCAGCGCATCGGCTCAGACATGCGTCCTGGATGCAGTGGGGCCGCCGCGCGAGTGCCCTCCATGGTGTTATCGACGTCGGTCCGGCCGAAGAGCTCCTCTTCCATCTCCCGCAGGAGCGTCGCGGTCAAATGGGCATCCGCGTGCAGGTCCGTCATTGGCTGATGGAATCCCTTCGGGATCACCGAGAGCCTCTGCGCAGCGTTAAGTACGTAGCTTGACCGTTGTTGAACCACAATCGCGAAGTCACGCTCGCGGCGATACGGGTCTGGCGGCCGTGCGATAGCGCAGAGCGCTAGCACTCCCCCTGCGCACAGTCGCCCGGAGGGGTTGAGGACGGAGTCGAGGTTCGGCAGGTAGTAGTCCCGCAGCGGGAGTTGGTCTGGCGCGCCGGTGGCAAGAGCATCGATCAGCTCGTTCTCGAGAAGATCCATTGAGACCGCGTACTCGATGAACGGCACCGTCCCGACCTCGGCTGAGATTGCTCCTGGCCGAGCCTCCAGGTTAAGCAGCCGGTAGAGGGGCATGTTCGCCATCCGTATCCCCTGCACCGCAGCTTCGGCGAGCCGGTCAATCGCTCGGTCTGACGTGACAACATGTTGAGCGACCGATGTGTCGGTGCGGAGTGCGACGTTGTCATTCCCTCTGCTGAGCTGACATCCGAGGTCGAGCCAGGGGTCACAGGTCAGAACACTCGTGCGGATCTTCGAGTCGCCGCAGGTGGCACTGTAGAAGTGGTGCCCGGTCTCCGCTGTCCCGTAATAGTCAACTACTGCTGTGGCGATCTCGCTTCGGCTGACCTTGCGGCGCCGCGCGGGTCTCTCGAGCACTTCGTCGGCGGTCAAAGAGGCCAGGCGGGACGTCACCTTCCGGCGCGTCGTTTCAGGGCTCCACCCGCTTCGGGCGTCAAGCCACGCGAAGGACTGCGCCATGTCCACCCGCGCATCAGGGGTTTGAACTGCCGGTGTCGTTTCCCGCCGAGCACACGCCGGTGCTGCTCCGATGTTGAGGGAGGGCTGCCACGACGTGTAAGCGTCCTCCTGCTCGGTAGCAGATTCTGGCGGAGCAAACAGAACATCGACGCCCACGCCGAAGATGGCTTCGAGCAACCTCATCGTCGCCGGTCGAGGCCGTCCGACTGGCCTTCCGCTCGGCATCTGGCCAGCGACGAGGCGCTGAAGGTGACGGGCGCTCAACGTGCCTGGCTCGTCGTGTTCGCGCGCGAACGCCTCAGCCCACTCCGTGAACTCCTGCAGCGTCTGCCGCCGCTCCCAGATTTTCTGCTCAAGAACCGTGCGCGCCGTCTGCAATGCAACCCCTTTCCCACAGCCGCTCCCGCTATGTCACGGGTACGTCGCCTTCGCGTCGTTCCGCTGACCGAGAGCTGATGTCAGCATGATTTCAGTCTGACATGGGCCGCTCACAAACGGTCACGAAATCCCTCCGGCGGCGTTGCGCAACCGCTCCCCGACCGCCGCCGGATGCCGGCCGCGGCCAGACACACCTCCATGCCTGGCCGCGGCCACCCCTCGAACGGAGATCACGAGTGAACGCATCAGCAGAACAGGCCGTGTGGTTCCAGTACCGCCCCGGCGTAGTGGTCGAGTCCCTTCGCGTTGCGCACTGCGCCGCGCCGACCAGCACCAACACAGTGGTTGAGTCCTGGTGCCGGCTGAAGTTCGATCCTGCAAACCTCGAGCTCGCCGCAGGACCCGGAGAGCCCGTGACCTCCGAGAAGGCGCCCGCTTGCGCACCGTGCGCCGCGTGCCTTCTGCGGCTCACCGCGGCGATGGATACCGGCACCATCCCTACAGCGCACGACGCAGAAGCATCCGACGACAGCAAGCTCGCGGTCGTACTCCGGAAAGCCCAGTGGTTGCTCGACGACGCCGCGCGCTACCTCCCACAGGGAACCTATGACCAGCGGGAACGTGATGCCCTCGCCGCCACGCTCGACCAACTCGCCGGGTTGATCCGCGAGCAAGCTCCGGCACACACAGATGCCGCCGAGCAGCCACGAACCTGATCTCAACTGTGATCACCAAGACGAGCCGCGGCCAGTGCGGATACAAAACCGCATGGACAGGCGATCTCGCCCCGGACTTGCCAACACAACGCCTACCCCGCATAGACGCCCCAGACCACAGTGAAAACTGGGCATCAACCCAGCCTCCGCTCGGCGTCCTACGCGCCGTACTGGAAGGCCTCAAGCGGCTCTAGCCACTCCAACAGCACAACCGACGGAGCTGAAGAACATGCAGGCAACAACCTGCAAAGGCTGCGGCGAGCCACTGCCGCCGCCTTCGCCACGCGGCCGCCCCGGCTGCTACCACGGACCGGCCTGTCGGCAGAAAGCACGCCGAGCCCGACTACGCGCACAGGCCATCGACCAGGACTGGGCTGCGCTCGATGAGGTGGACGTGGCAATCGCCGACGTACGCCGACTCATGGCCACCGGCCAGGATCCGCGGCCGGCTTTGGCGCGCTTGCTCACCGCTGCACTCGGAATCGCCGACATCTACAGCGTGTTCCTGTCGATCGAACGGTCCGGGTGTTCGATCACTGATCGCTTCTAGCCGCATCGCGATCCGGTCGACATCGGCAGAACGCGCCTGTTCGCAGCAAAAACGATCGCTCGCCACCAGCAAAACTCGGCCTTGACCGAGTCCAGGTCTTCGTGCACGGCGCCGAGATGCTCGAGAGCGTCGGCTTGCCTGACGTTCCGCCCAGTTCCTCGCACAGCCCAGCCAGCTCCAAGTGCTCAACAGCCCCTTGGTACTCCGCGCTGCACCTGCGGGCACAAGCCGACTCCGCGGGGACCTCGTCGGAGCACGAAACTCATCGATCCCGGGCCAGGGGCCGTCGCACGCTAATGCACGCGGTGGCCGTACACGGCGATCATCTCTCGCCGACCGCGAAGCGCAGTTTCCGGTACAACTCCGGACGCTGCAGTTTCAATCCGGGAGGTTCTGGCGTTTCACGGGACTTAAGAACCAGCTCCCGGTCCAATTCGACGACGACTACCTCCTCTTCACTCGTATCCGCTATCGCCATCACCCCGTCATTGCGGCCGACCGCTTTGTCCACCGGTCCGGTGACGAGCGCAGAACCCGTCGTGTACAGCGGAGCGTCTTCTGGAAGACCGCTTGACCCGATCAATGGTGATATCGCCACGTACAGTTGGTTCTCGATCGCCCGTGCATGGCAGCCCGTACGCACGCGGAAAGCGCCTCGACGGTTCCATGTGAGGGACGGGCAGAGAATCAGATCGACCCCCTTGGCGACCAGGTACCGCGTCAGCTCCGGAAACTGGATGTCGGCACAGATCAAAACAGCGACTGTGAACGGCCCGACCCTCGTGATCAGCAGGTCGTCTCCCCCACGAGCGCCCATGCTGTGCTCCGGCGGTGTGAGGTGGAGCTTGTCCTGAGACTCCACTCGGCCGTCGGGATGCACGACAAAGGCCGTGTTTCGCAGCGATCCATCCGTGGCGATGCGGTTGTGGCTTCCGCCAACAACGACGATGCCGTGCTCGGACGCCATCCTCTTCATGCCCTCGGTGATCTCTCCAGTCATCGCCGAAAGCACGTTCCAGTAATCCGAGATCACGGTCTCCTTCGTGACCCGATGGTCAGTGATCGCGCCAAGCAGTCCGGTGCTGGCAAACTCAGGGAACAGCACCAGCTCCGCTCCGCGCACGGCAGAGTCGGCAACGAGACTCTCCATGTGTGCGAGGAAGGCCTCGACGCTGCGTTCGGCGCGAAGTTCCAACTGCGTGACGGCGATGGTCAGCGAGGACATCGTGGTGCGTCTCCTGTTCCCGTCAAGGCGTCGGCGACCCGGCGTCGGTCACCTGTCCGGTGGTGCGGATTTGACGAATTTGAGCGACGAATGGGTACGGGGTCGGGACCTTCTGCGATGCGCGGCTTCCGGCGCCGGATGCCTTCATTCGTGCTCTTCGACCGGAAGTGCCTAGGACACTTGTTCCACGGCGCGAAGCAGGAGTCCTCAGCCGCCAACGCGACGCTATGTCCCCCGCAGCCTGGCAGCTGCCAGGCTGCGGGGATTCCTCGACCGCCGCGCCGACCGTGATTCACGGTGCGGTGACCATCCCGGATGGCCGTGCTCACCCCGCACCGTCGGTGACGACCTGCTCCAACCGTGTGGTGAAATCCTAGGAAATCGCCACTAGTCCTCCGAATCCCAACCTGCCGCAGCGAGATCCTCCTTGAGTTCCCGCTGTGGAACGTCGTAGTGGACGGTCTCTGGTGGGATCAGCCGCTGCACCTTTCGCGAGGCGAACTCCTCAGAGATGTGCGCGATCACCCCCGGCAGAGTGCCCAGGATGGCCAGCGCTGTCGATTCCTCCGGGGTGAACCCCATCGCGACCGTGATCGCTGCCAGCACTGCCACATCGTTGATCGGGAAGTGCTCGCGTTTGGGGAGCTTGACGAACGCACGATGCACAGCCTCGTACAACTGGACCGGTTCGTCCCAAAGCCCCGCTTCGACGGCGATTTGCTTGAGGATCTGAGCTCGCGGGTCGGTGTACCGGAAGACCTGGTGACCGAAACCGGGAATCCGCTGCTTCTCTGCACTGGCCTTCGCGACAACCTTTTCCGCGAACGCATCCATGTCGGTCTCGCCCGAGTCCTTGAACTCGGCGTAGGTGTCTCGGATGAACCGCGCGGTGTTCTCCGTAGCCAACCCGTAATCACCGGCACTGAGCGCGGCGGCCGCAAGGCCGGCCTGCACATGCGGATTGCAGGAAACCACGTACCGCGCGGCGGCGGTGCCGGACTTCTCGAGACCGTAGTCCAGCACCCCCGTCAAAACCGCATCGAGCACCTTCGTCTCCTGCGGCGTCGGCAATCTGCCCTTGATCATCAGAAACGTGGTTGCGGTGAACGGCAGCCCGATAAGTTCGTCGAGCTTGTAGCCGCGGATGTACACCGTCTCCGGGGTAATGGCACTGACCTGCGTGTGCCAGTAGCGGTCGGATCCCGCAGCGGCCTCTGTCATGATCGCCTCCGTCCTTCTACGTGTTCTTCCGATCAATCCGACCAACAGTCGAACAGCTGCGAAAGCGTCGGGAACCACACGTCGTCGTGCTGCAGCACGTGCTCGATGAACCTTTCGAGCATGAGGATGTGGTGCGCCCGACCGATGGTCTGGGGGTGCAACGTGAAAGTCATGACCCCACCCGGGCAGCGCTCGTGTGCGAAGTCGAAAGTGTCGGTCCAACGTTTCAGCACGACATCATGAGATTGGATCAGCGCATTGCCCTTGAACGACTCCAATTCCGGAAAATCGTCCAGGTACCAGGTGACCGGAAATTCCAGCACCCCGCACGGCGGCCCGAATGTGTTGCCTGCTTCCAGATCAATGTCAGTCACAAGACGTGGGCGGTAGGGCTCAAAGTCCCTACCCTGCAAGGATGAGTCCCAGTCGAACCCGTACTCCTCAAGCAAGCCCAAGGTGTTGTCAGTTACGTCGATGGCCGGTGAACGATATCCCCGCGGCCGCATCCCGAGCAGCTTTTCGTGCTGGGCGAGCTGTAGTTCGAGGAGTCTGCGCTCCTCGTCAAGCTCCAACTTGGGAACATACTCGTGCCAGACACCGTGCGCGGCGACTTCGTGCCCCCTGTCGACGACCTGGTCGACCTGTGCACGGAACGTTTGGACCGTATGCGTCGGGATGCACCACGTCGTGGTGATGCCGTACCGGTCGAACAGGTCGAGCAGGCGCGGCGTACCCACCACGGCCCCGAACTCCCCGCGTGACAGATCGCTCTGAGATCTCGACCGGAACGTGCCAATCCAGACACTTTGCGCATCCAGATCGGGCCCCAGTGAGATCGCGAATCGCTTGCCCTCGGGCAGGTTGAGCGGCATCGTTCGTCCTCGTCGTCGTCACGTCGTGCCGGCGTGTCAGGAGGCAAATTCCAGCTCACGTCTCGCCATCTGCGCCGATGATGTTTACGCTCCGCTGCTTTGCCTTCTCCGCCCTGACCCCTGGTTGCCTCAAACGCCACCCTAAGGACGATGTCCGTGCCTGGTCAGTGGTGAAATGGCTGCATTTCAGGCCTGCGGCTGTGAAAATTCCGAGAGGCGGGGGCCGCCGATCAGTTCCACCATTGGCCGGACTTCGCCCAACTGCGCGATCTCTTGCTTACACCCGTTTGTCAAGCGCAAGCCGCAGCCCCGCAACCACGGCCGCTCACCAGACCTACCGAGGCTGAATCCCGGGGAGCCCTCAGTGCCCCACCGAACGGCGATGGGGTCGCTTGGAATGCCCACAACCGACACTGCCCGAACTTGGCGACGAACTGATGGCCACGCATGGTCACCGGCGCAACAGTGTTCGCAGAGCGCTCGCGGATTTGACTGTTTTGGTGAGCATCATCGGCCCTCTGAGAACGTCGATGGAATCGCACGGAGACCGGGCCGGGCCCGTCGCGCGATAGCGCGTCACCGGAGTCCGATCCCGTCTGCCAAACCAGTCAGCGAGATCGACGGGCGCAGGGAACTCGATACCCACCAGGTGTGTTCAGCCGCGGACTGAACACACCACCCCACCGAGGAGGTAGCCGATGGAGTTCGGCGTGTGCTATTTCCCCACGGACTACGGCATGGGTCCGGACGACCTGGCCGCCGCCGCAGAAGACCGCGGTTTCGATGCTCTGCTCTTCAGCGAGCACACTCACATTCCCGCCGGCAGGCAGTCGGCCTACCCCCTCGGCGGTGAGCTGCCAAGGATGTACGTGCACACCTACGACCCGTTCGTGGCTTGCACCGCGGCCGCAGCCGCTACGACCAGACTGAAGATCGGAACTGGGATTTGTCTGCTCGTCCAGCGGGACCCGATCACGACCGCCAAGGAAGTGGCCAGTGTGGACAGGCTCAGCGGCGGCCGGTTCCTGTTCGGGGTGGGAGCCGGGTGGAATCGCGAGGAGATGGTCAATCACGGCACGGATCCACGAACGCGGATGGCGCTCCTGTGCGAACGCGTCGCGGCCATGCGAGAGCTCTGGACGACCGAAGACAGCGAATACCACGGCAAGTTCGTCGATTTCGACCCGGTCTGGTCTTACCCGAAACCCCTGCAGTCACCGCTTCCAGTCCTCGTGGGTGGAATGGGACCGACCGTGGAGGACCGCGTCTTGGCCGTCGGCGACGGCTGGCTGGCCGAATGCGTCACCCCAGAAGAGGTGGACTCCTTCGCCGATCGCGTAGACAAGCTCCAGCAACGCGCGGCTGACGTAGGGCGGGCCCGTATCCCGATCAGCCTCTTCGACGCATCGACCGAGGAGGGCATGCCGGACCGATATGCCGCGGCCGGGGTTGATCGGTGCCTCTTCCAGCTGCCCGACGGGCACGCCTCGGAGGTCACCCGGGAACTCGACCGGCTAGCTCATTGGATCGAATCTGCGCGGTGAGACCACGACCGCGGAAGAGGCCAGGCTCTGAATGACGCCCTCGGCACTCCTTCTCCGGGGACCGACATGAACTTCCAAACATGCGCGTGTCTGGGCGTCGTGACCCGACGCCCAGACACGTGATGGAGCAACATCAACGACATGCGAGCCACTGCTCAACGGTCCCAGAAACCACGCTTCCAGCATTCCGCACAGTTCGTCGCTCCGGGAAACCTAGCTACTCACAGCCGAGATGCGCTGTTCTGCGGAACCGGGGATCTCACGTCCCTTGATCGACACTCCCTTGGTCTCGATCACGAAGTGCAGCGCGATCATGCCGATCAGACAGGAGCCCATCACGTAGTAGGCGGGAACCAGCTGGTTGCCGCTAACCTGGATCAGCCACTCGTTGATCAGTGGCGCGGTGCCGCCGAACCCCGACGCCGCCAGGTTGTACGCCACGGCCATACCTGCATACCTCACGTGCGCCGGGAACATCGCGGGGAACGTCGCCGAGATCGTGCCCAGCTGGAGCACGTAAATCAACCCCAGCACCGAGAATCCGACGATGGCCCAGACCAAGCCCTGAGCCATCAACAGATACATGGGGATGGCCAGCACGAAGACTCCGACCAGCGAGATCCACCAACAGGGCTTGCGCCCGATCCGGTCCGACAGTGAGCCGGCGAGTGGGATGAAGACCATCGCGACGACCTGGCCGACGATGGCGAGGGTGTTGGTGCTGGCTGAGTCCATGCCGATTGTGTTCTGCAGATAGGTCGGCATGTAGGTCATCACCGTGTAGTTGGTGACGTTGATCGGGATCGCAAGACCGAATAGCGCCAAACTTTGCTTCCAGTACTGGGTGATCACCTGCTTGAGAGCCCTGGTCGCGGCAGTCTCGGATTTCCCGGTCTGCGCGAGGTCGCGAAACACCGGGGTATCCTGGAGTTTCATCCTGATGTAGAAGCCAATCAGCGCCAGTGGCAGTGCCAGCATGAACGGAACGCGCCAGCCCCAGGCTTCCATCGCGGCTTCGCCGATCAAGGCTTCGAGACCGTAAACCGTCAGCACCGCGAACGTGATACCCGCCCACGTGCCGAACTCAAGGAAACTCCCCCAGAACCCGCGTTTGCGGTCCGGGGCGTACTCGGACATGAAGATGGCGGCGCCGCCGTACTCGCCGCCGGTAGAGAAACCCTGGACCACACGCAGAGCGATCAACAGCAGCGGGGCGAAGATTCCGATGCTGCCGAAAGCCGGCAGAACCCCGATGATAAAGGTGGCCAACCCCATCAGGACGATGGTCATCGCCAAGACCTTCTGCCTGCCGATGCGGTCACCCAGCGGGCCCCACACGATCCCGCCCAGCGGGCGCAGGACGAATGAAACCGCAAGCCCCAGCATGGTCCCGAGCGTGCCGAACTCTCCTGGGAAGAAGTTCGCCGTGATCTCAGTCGCGAGGTAGGCGTAGACTCCGTAATCGAACCATTCGGTGGCATTGCCGATCGCCGAGGCCGCGACGGCCCGACGTAGAGATGACTGCGGTACTTCCTCACCGTTACCTGCTTTTACCTGACCGACTGGGAACGATGTCATCCGACACCTCCTGTTACGGAGCGGTTTAGTTGGCCGAACAGCACGTCATTCAATGAGGCGAGTTCCGTGAATCACGGACTTTTCATCACTGAATTGCAAGCACTGTAGGCTCAATCACACAGAGGCTCACATCAGGAGATGGACAAGTGGCGGTCCTCATTTTGTGACAAATTCAGCCAGTGCGCCCACTCCGGTCTTCAGTCACAAAAATGAACCGCTGTTGCAAAACATTTCCAATCTGGTTACGAGAATGGAATCCCACAACGGTGTTGCCAAAGGCAACGTACGGCAGGCAGAAGGAGGCCGCGGATTTGGCGCGGCCGCAACCTCAGGGCCGCAGGACGATGCGACCGAGAGCGGTTCTTGCGGCGAGTCTGTGGTGCGCTGCCGCCGCCTGCCCGAGCGGCATGACGTCGTTGATCACCGGTGTGACGACGCCGCGCTCAATGAAGCGCAGGCAGTCCTCCAGCTCGAGCAGGCTGCACGCTTTCGAGCCGACGAGGCGGATCTCTCGGGTGATGAACGCGCCGGGCAGGATTTCGACCATTCCGCCATCCAGATTTCCGACGATCATCACCGCGCCGCCGCGTCGGACCGCCCGGAGGCTCTCAGGAAGGGTGTGCCGAGCGGATAGGTCGAGGACCACGTCGGGCTGGATGGTCTGATCCCGCACCTGCTGTGCGAATCGACCTTCCTCCAACACCAGTACCTCGTCGGCGTAGCCCGTGAGGAGATCGGCCTTCGCGGGCGTGGACGTGACGGCGACGACCTCGGCACCCATACCTCGAGCGAGTTGCGCGGCATGGATACCGACACCTCCGCCGGCGCCCGTGATCAACACCCGCTGACCGGCCTGGGTATTCGCGAGACGAAGCGCGTGGTAACCCGTACCGATAGCGCATGCCGCGATCGCCGCCGCATCGAATGTCACCGCGTCCGGGATTCGTGCCAGGCTCAGTTCATCGATGAGGCAGTACTCGGCGTACCCGCCGTCGAGTGCCTCGCCGTATAGGACACCGGTCTCGCAGAGAACCTCCTCGCCTCGAAGACAGGCCGGGCAGCTGCGACACGCACGGCGCTGCATGCACGCCACGCGATCCCCCGCTGCGAAACGCGTCACGTCGGCACCGACACGCACCACCGTCCCAGCGATCTCGTGCCCCATAACCGCGCCGAGCAATCGATCGACCTTGCCCGCGCGTCGCATAACGTCCTGGCCACACACGCCGCAAGCTGCGACCTGGACGAGAACTTCGTGCCGGTCGGGCGCCGGCACATCAACTGCTCTCTCAGCTAGCACGTCCGGTGCGCCGAACTTTTCGAGCGGCCACGCGCGCATCTTCTTGTCGGTCACGCCTTGCTCCTCTTCGTGAACGCCATCGTGATCAGTGCGAGCACGGCTGCCACTAAGATCAACGCGGACACACCCACGGTGCTTCCGGTTCGCTCGACGAGCGACGCCGCCAGCGACGGAACGACACCCCCACCAACGATGGCCGCCACCGTGTAACCGAATGAAACGCCGGTGTAGCGGACCTTGGTGTCGAACAGCTCCGCGAGCCACACACTCAGCGGGCCGTATACCAACCCGAGGAACACGTAGCACACCGAGAACGCGGCTCCCACCGACAGCGCGGTTCCCTGGTCGACCAACGGGTAGACCGCGAAGATCCACAGTCCGAAACCGACTGTTCCGACGGACATGGGAGCCTTGCGGCCAACCCGGTCCGAGAGGTACCCACCGATCATGATCGAGGCGAAGTAGACAACGGCGGCGATCATCATGAGCACCAGCAACAACGTCTCGTCAAGCCCCGATTCCGCCTTCGCGTAGGCCAAACCGTAGACGGCCACCACGTAGTACCCGGAGTGGCTGAAGAGCGACATGCCGACCGCGGAAAGGATGGCAGAGCGTGAGCTCTTCAGGAGTTCCAGGATGGGGAGAGTCTCTGTCCGCTCCGCGCTCTTGCCCTGAGCTTCCTTAAACAGCTCCGACTCCGACAACGACGCCCGGATGTACAGGCCGATCAGCACCATGACCGCGGTCACCAGGAAGGGAATTCGCCAGCCCCACGTGTCGAACTCCGCAGGCGGCACCAGGGCCGAAACCGAGGCCATCGTGGCGGTGACGAGGATGTAGGCGAGCGGCGAGGCACTGCTGAGCCAGGCCCCGTAGAAGCCACGCCGATCGGCGACATCGCTCCGCTCCACCACGAGCAGGACGGCGCCCCCGTACTCTCCTCCGACAGCGAACCCCTGCACCAGCCGAGCCACGACCAAGAGCACCGTGGCCAGCACACCGGCCGATTGGTACGTGGGCAACAAGCCGATCGAAAAGGTCGCGACGCCCATCAGCAACAGGCTCAGCGTGAGGGCTTTCTTCCGCCCATACCGGTCCCCGATGTGCCCGAAGACGATGCTGCCCAACGGCCGTACCAGGAAGCCGCTGCCGTAGGTCGCCAGCGCGGCTAACGTCCCCGCCGCTGGATCCTGGCTCGGGAAGAACAGGCGTCCAAATACCAGCGCGGCCATCGCTCCGAACAACACGAAGTCGAACCACTCGACAACGGTCCCCACGACTGCCGCCGTCGTCACCTTGCGAAGCGAATCCGGCGTCTTGTCGACGGCCGCCGCACCCTGGTGCTCTCCACTCTGAGGCATCCGAGTCCTTCCCGTTGGCCATGCGGACACAAGCACGTCTCATCCCACCGACCAGAGCCGGGAAGGGTCATTGCGCCGCTGGGGCCGGATTTCTGGAGCAATGCAGGTCGGAATTCAACGGCGTGCCATCGTGACCCTCACAAACCGCGGAGTCTGAAAATGGAAAAGTCCTGGCCGGTCGGAGCCCCTTGTACTGCACGGGTCGAGGGGCACACTCGTGTGGGGTCGGTTGGACCGGTGTCACCAACGATTGATGCCACCGTCGTCGATCGCCAGACCCGGCCGGTCGTAGGCGAGTTCCTTGATCGACAGCGAGGTATCTTCGCCGGAAACGAGCTCGGATACGAGTTTGCCGGTGATCGGCCCCGTGACGTTGCCGTAGGAATGACCCGTCGCCAGAATCAGGCCCGGAACCTGCGGAACGCGGTCCACGATCGGGAACGAGTCAGCAGTCCCCGGCAGAACTCCGGACCACACGCCTTCCACCGGCAAGTCCCGGTACTGCGGGAAGGCCTCGAGCAAGGCGCCAATGGTGAGGTGCAGTCCCATGGTGGAGATTCTGTGCTCGACCACGTCAACACGATCCATAGGGCACCCGACGAACAGGTTTCCGTCCTCAGTTCGGCAGATCGACTCCAGGTGCTCAATGCCGCCGTCGAGGTCTTCGTAGGAGGAGGTGAAGTACTCGTCCCGGTAGCTCGGCAACTCTCGAAAGCAAGCATAGTTCTTCGCAGTCAAAGGCCCGCTCAGGATCTTGTCGAGCCTCTCTTCGATCTTTCCGAACATCACCGCGCCGAGACGCTGCATGACAATCGGAACGTCCACGCCCTCAGCAGCCAGCATGGTCGCCCAAGATCCGGTGCACCACACGACCTGGCCCGAAGAGATGTCCCCGCCTGCGGTGCGCACGCCGACCGTCCGCGAACCGTCACGCAGCAGTCCGAATGCCGCGTTGTGCTCGTAGACGCGGAGGCCGGAACGCCTGCCGGCCTGGGCGACGGCACGGACGAACTTCGGCGTTCGGATTTGGCCATCATCAGGGCAGTAGACCGCTCCGAGAATGTTCGGCCCGAGCACGGGAGCAGCCTCGCGGGCGGCCTGCGCGTCGAGAAGTTCAACCTCCACACCGATCGCCCGACGCGCCTCCACGAACTCCGAGTACACCCGTCGCTGATCGTCGGTGACGAAGTAGGTCACCGCGCCGTTGCTCTGATACTCGAACGACGGCCCCAGCTCCGCGAAGAATTCATCGTACAGTGCACGACCTGCTCGGGAGAGTTCGAGCTGGTACCCGGCGTTGCGATTGTGCGTCAAGAGAAAACCCATGTTTCGTCCCGATGCACCGTGGGCGAGTTCGTTCTGTTCGACCAGCACGACGTCGTGGCCCTTGCTAGACAGGTAGTAGGCGGTCGTCACGCCCACGATCCCCCCGCCGACCACAACGACATCAGCCTTGTCCAGGATCATTCTTTGGCCTACCTCCGCAGAAGCGCCGGACTCGTGCCGGGTGGCGGCTCGCGCCATACCGGACCTGCCAGCGGCGACGATCATGTGCTCGGGGAAGGAGATCAATTCCGCGGCTCTCGCGACCCGGATGACGTCCTCCGGGTGATCGCCGTTCCCAACTCCGACGTTAGGCTCCCGTCACAGGCCAACGTCAGTGTGAATGTCTACAGCTCCACGACATCCCGTTGGGAACCATGCCAAGAAGGGCCCGGTCAGCAGGCCTGTCCTGCGGGCGAGCTCTGCAGCGCAGGATCAGGTTGGACGAATTCCAGCGACATGCTCAATCCACTGGCTTTTCGCGGATAGCTCGTCGATCCCGAGCACGCATACGTTCACACCATGAGTGTCGGACTCGTGGTCACCGCTGTGGAATGATCGCACGAGCATCCGAGATAGGGATGTGCACGCATGGCTGAATCGACAGTCTCCACCGTTCAGGTCAAACTGCGAGCGGCAGTGAACCTTGATGCCCGCTGCGAGCCCGAGGTGTCTGGCCTAACGCTGCAGCGGCACCGCGTCTACGTCGAGGTCGTGCCCGCAGTAGGCGACCGCGACGTTCTGAGCCCTGCATGTTCCCACAGTCGCCTCAGAAGGCCGATATTGACTTGATAACCGTTAGTGCGCGGAATCATCGCGCCACGTCTGGAGTCAACACGAACAGAAAGGTCCACATGACCGCCAACGTTGGTCAGTCCGAACGCCACCACGGACCACTCTTCCTCGACGACCTCGCCGTGGGAATGACCTGGGTGACGCGCGGGCGCACCATTACCGAAACGGACCTTGTCACTTATGGCTCGTGGTCCTGGGACATTCATCCGCTTCACTCCGATGAGGAGTACTCGAAGCAGACCCAGTTCGGTGGCCGGATATTCCAGGGGCCGGGAGCCCTGGCAGCGGCATTCGGCCTGGAGATGACGCTCGGTTGGAAGATGGGTACGGTGCTCGCATTCCTCGGAATCCGTGAGTGGGAGATGCTCGCGCCGGTACGGATCGGCGACACTATCCGTGTGCGTGAAGAGGTGGCCGAGGTGCGGCCGTCGCGGAGCAAGCCCGACCGCGGCGTCGTCACCACCCTCGTGGAGATCGTGAACCAGGACGACGTCGTGTGCCAGCGCGGTTATTGGCTGGTCCTCTCCAGCCGCTCACCAGCGGAAAGCACCCCCGGATAGGAGGCGAAGTGGGGCTCGACCGTACCGTGTCCACGACGAGCCCCACTGACGTCTGTACGGCCGCCCGTGCGCCGGGCCAAGTCGAACTTGCAGCTTCTCGCCGGTCTCGAAACCAGGTGCCTCGGCGTCGTCTGGATGGGTCATTTGGGCGCCGCGGTCACTGGATGCCTGGCGGCACCGGTCCACCACCGCGATGCTCCGGGTCTGGCCGACCGTTGGAGTCGCCCGCCACGCTCAGCTCGCGCCTTGCGAGCCGATGACCGCGCGACGCCTAGGCTCACGAGCCAGAAAGAACGCCGTCGTTGCCAACCCGGCGATGCCCGTCAGGACCCACCAGCCGACCGATTTCCCCGCGTGCTCGGCCGTGACCGCGTAGATGTACGGGAATGCGATCGCGCCGGCGTTGCCAAGAGTGAGGATCAATCCCAGTGCGGTGCCGAAGTCATTCGTCGCCACTTCATCGGGGTACTCGCCTGGCGAGACCGTGCACGGCGCGAAGTACATCATCCCCACGAGCCCGATCCCGGCCTGCACCAACCAGACCGACGTCGCCCCAGCAAAAGGGAGAAGAGCGAGCAAGACGACCACGACCGCGGCCGGAACCCACAGCGTCGGAAGGAAACGAGCGCTTCGATCGCCCAGCACTCCTCCGATGAACGCACCCGGGATCCCGAGCAGAAGCAGCACCACGGACAGCAACCCCGCCATCGAGGCGGAGAACCCGAGCTCGGCTTCCGCATAATCGGGGCCCAGCTGAGACACAGTGAACAAGATTCCGTAGGCAGCAACACTGCCGATCCCGATCGCCCAGATCGACCGGGATCGGAGGCAGGCGAACGTGCCGCGCCAGGAGAAGTGGCCACCCCCCAGCTCGGGCACGTCCGCAGGAACACGGAGCGCACTGACCGCGACGACCGTGACGACCAGTCCGATTGCTGCGGCAAGTCCGATTCCCATCCGCCAGCCGACCAGGTCGAGTAGCGCGACCCAAACGTACAGGCCGACCGCAGCCCCGGATGTGAACCCGAGCCCGTTCACTAACCCACCGACGACGAGATTGACCTGTCGCTTCTTCGCCCAGGCAGCTGCAAGCGGGATCGCACTACCTACGATGATTGACATGGACATCCCGCCAATCAGTCGCGAAAGCAAGAACAATACGTAGCCGTCCGCGACAGCTCCCATCAACGATGATCCAGCGAGCAGCGCGGACCCGGCTACCGCAACAAGCTTGTAGCCGAACGCCGCCGCTGCGAACCCGGCAGGGATGTGGGCTAGCGCGTAGCCGAGGAAGAAGGCGGACACCAGCAGGCTGATCTGCGTCAGGCCCAGACCGTACTCCTCGGCGATCGAACCGAACGCCGGCACCATCGCATACATCTGAAGTCCATAACCGAACGCCATCAGTATGACGGTGCCGATGACCAGCCGCCGCCTCACGGGACTTGAGGCTGTTGTCACGGGGCTCCGTTGGGACAGTGCCATGCGGTACCACCTTCGGTGCGTCTCATTGTCTAGAACAACCGGGCAGGTCCGTAGTCAACGCGCGCACGGGTTGTGCAGTCCCTCAGCGTTGGATGTATCTTCCCCACGGGTTGTCAGCGGCGGCACCTAGAATGTTCACCAAGCGGCCACCTGGTTTCGGTACTTGAGACTGTTGTCCTAGATGCGACGGCGGTGGCGGGCCGTCACAAACCCGGCCAACGCTCCGATGGGAAATCGTGCTGATCGCCACTCACGCCGTCTTCGGAACGCCCACAGCGCAGCCATAGTGCCCTGCATGCACCCTGTCCTCGAGGCCAACGTCCCCAGCACGCAGCTAGCGACCCGGCCCCGGAAATACCGACGTGCCGCCGGTTCCGTTCCGCTTCCGCGGAACCTGGCCGGCGGCACGGGGTTGTCAGCGAGCGAACGACGCGCCGAGGTTCTTCACGATCCGCTCCGCCTCGGCGCTCATCTCACGGACGATGTCACCGGCAGGGCGGATGTCGTGGATGTTCTGCACCGACTGACCGGCCGGCATCATTCCGCGCTCGGTATCGCCGTCGATGTACCCGCTCTCCACCAATGGTCCGGCAACCGCGTACTGCTGTGGAAATGGCGCTGCCTGATCCTGCTTATTCTCCCACTCCCGAGACCACTCGTTGCGGAATGATCGCAAGGGCTTGCCCGAATAGGCCTTCGTGATGTCAACCTCGTTGAGCGCCCCCTTCACGACCCGTTCCTTGAAACGTTGGTGACCGAACGCCTCAGGGCTAGCAACAAACCGGGTCCCAACCCAAACTCCGACTGCTCCCACCGAGAGGGCGGCGGCCAACCCGCGGCCATCCGCGATTCCACCGGCAGCGAGCACGGGCTTGTCCACGATGTCGACGACACCTGGTACCAGTGTCAGTGTGGAAGCTCGACCGGTGTGCCCTCCACCCTCGGTACCCTGTGCCACCAAGATGTCGACACCGTCCTCATCCGCTCGCCGCGCTGCACCGATGGACCCGACCAGCGCCATCGTCGTGATTCCACGCTGCCTGCATTCGTCGATGAACCACTTCGGCGTTCCGAAGGTCACGACGACCACAGCCGGCCTGGACTCGAGGATGATCTCAGCTTGGCGGGCGACAACGCCGGGGGCGAGGAACGCCTTGATGCCGTCCATCTTGGCCTGATCCTCGGGCGACATGCGGTGGAGCGCTTCACGCACCGGTTCCCAGTCCGAATCGTCCTCGGTGGTCAGCGACTCCGGCAAGAGGATGTTCACAGCCCACGGCTTGTCTGTGCGCGCCTTGATCGACTGAATCTGTCGGTACAGTTCGTCGGGCATCATCGTGGAGCCCCCGAGACAACCGAGTCCACCGGCCTCACTGACGGCGACCGCCAGATCGGCCTGAGCGACGCGTGCCATCCCCGCCGAGGCGACCGGATGGGAAATGCCTAGTTGTCGCGTGAATGTCGTGTGAATCATGGTTTTCCTCCCTGATCGTCGATCATCACAGCCCGGATGCTCGGCGGGATGGGTTGCGCCCGCGTCTCCGCGGCGTCGACGTTGACGTAGGTCAGTTCAGCGGTTGCGATCTCCCGACTGCCGCTGGTGACCGTGAATCCGAGGTCAAAACTGCTACTGCCGACGCGGCTGCACCTGGTTTCGACGTCCAAGACGTCATCGAAGCGTGCTGGCGACGCGAAACGGAGATTCGCCGACACGACCGAAGGATCCATTCCTGCCCGATTCAAGTCCGAGTAGGACCACCCGAGGCTCCGAAAGTACTCGGCCATCGCCACGTCCAGGATTTCCAGATACCGGGCGTTGAATAGATAGCCCTGCAGATCGACCTCGTGGTAGCGCACATGATGACGATGCACTCTCATCGCCCCAGTTCGACGAGGGCCATCTCGATCCGGATGCTCATGCCACCCCATGCGTTTGCAGATCAATCAGAACCTGCCGGCGGTCGACCTTCCCAGTGGCGTTCTGCGGCAGGCCGTCGACCATGACGAAGGCGCTGGGAACCTTATATCCCGCGAGCCGCGACCTGCAGAACCGGTCGAGCTCAACCGGCTGCGCCGTGACGCCGGCGGCAGGCACGACGACTGCGGTGACCGTCTGGCCGTAGACACCATGGAGTGGGCCCACGACGGCTACCTCAGCCACCGCAGGATGCTCGGTCAGCGCGTTCTCGACTTCGCTAGGTGAGACGTTGCTCCCCCCACGGATGATCATGTCTGAGATACGCCCTTCAACGTAGACATAACCATCGTCATCGACCCGGACCACGTCCTGCGTGCGGTACCAGCCATCTGGGGTCAGCGCTGCTGCGGTCGCTTTAGTGTCTCGCCAGTAACCGGCGAACATCGCTGGTGCTCGCCAGAGGGCTTCACCCCTGCTACCTGGCGGGACCTCAGACCCGTCGCTGGCCACGACGCGCATCGCCGCGCCTGAGACTACCTTGCCGGCCGATCCCGGAGGCGGTGGAGGATCTTCGACCGGATCGCTGGTGACCACGGGGAAACACTCCGACGCCGCGAGGTTGTCGTAGACGTGACAGCCGGTGTACATCCGCCACTCATCGAAGAGGCGTTCATTGCGCGGCTCGCCACCGGATACGCACAAGCGGAGGCTGGAAAAGTCCCGCTCCTCGCCGAGCTCGCGCAGGTGCGCGACCAGCTTGGCGAACATGGTCGTGACACCGGCAAGGAACGTCGCGCGGTCGTTGCTGATGGCATCGACGATCTGCTCGGGTCTTGTCCGCGCGAACGGCAACACCGTCCCTCCGGCGAGCAGCGTGGTCATCGACGTGGTGACCAGGCCGAACGCCCACGCCATCGGCAATGAGACGATGGTTCGGTCCGTTGGACTGACGTGCCAGGCTCGACCGAACTCTCGTGCGGCGGCGAGAAGTCCCCTGTGGAGCTGCATGACCGCCTTCGGGCGGTTCGTGCTGCCGGAGGTGTAGCAAATCAGGGCGAGGTCGTCGGGTACGAGCGTCGTGTCGTCCACGCGTGGGCAGGCCGGTTCACCGGTCAGCGGCTGATGGATGTCGGCCACCCGCCCCCGCCCGGCGTAGATCACCGATACGGTTTCGAGCAGTCGCGATTCGGCCAGGACGAGCGCCGGTGCGCTGCTATCGAGACAGTGAGCGAGATCGGACTCCCCGGACGACGGATAAACAGTGACGAGCACCGCCCCCGCATCCCAGATCGCGAAAGCGGTAATCAGATAGTCGGCTGAATTGTCTGCGATGATCGCAACCCGGTCGCCGTCACGAATCCCGCTTCGGCGGAGTTGCCCCGCACGGTCCTCGATCCGCTCAATCAGTTCCTGATAACTGAGATTTCCCGAGCCGTCCCGGATCGCCGGTGCCGCCGGCCTGCTCTTCGCGTGAGCGCGGAGCTCGTCGAGGAACGAAGTTTGTCGCGTCGCGGAACTCATTCGGCAACCCGCGTTGTGATCGCAACAGCGGAATCACCGGCGAGTCTCGGCAGCAGGCCGCCCTGCGGCCGAACGATGCGGAAGTCGTTGGCCGCCAGCTCGTTCGCGGTTCCAGCGAGTGCGCTCAGGATTGTCATCGACCCTCCAAATCCACGGCAACGTTCGGTAACGACTGTGCCGGGTGAGAGGGCGCCGAGCCATCGGCGCTTCACCGAAAGATGGCCAGCTCGCTCGTAATCGTGCCAGTACGTGAACCCGGCAAGAAGAGCAGCACGGCCAACCGGGACAACGCTCCAGGCATACCGTGCGACAAACACCTGTGATCGGGCACAATGCTCACGAACGCGCCACTGAAGCCCTGCGGTGACCATGTCCGCCCGCGCAGCCGTGGAGGTCAGTCGTCGTACCAGTAACTCGCGACTTCGGGCAGCGTCACGAGCTAGCACCCTGTTGGAAGGCCTCCCGGTCGATGGCTGTCCGCGGCGACTTCGTCCTGATTTACATCGTGCGACGAGACGCCGCGTTCCTCCACGCCGGTCACCGGAAGCAGGTTGGCGTCGGTCCGCCAAGCGTTCAGTGCGCGCGTGATTCCTCACCTCCGGAACGTCAGAGAATTGCCAAATTGGACGCACCGATGTTGGTGTGCGCACCAATGTTCTCGCCAGTCCAGTGCATCTACTCTGGTCGCATCGGTGATCGATTCGCGTCGTCCTGACGGGTCCGGGACGATTCTTATCTGCGCTTTAGGGAGAGCTCCAGTGAGTGTCAGCCATTCTGTGTCGGCGGGTTTTCGGGTTGTCGAGACCTCGGTTGGGCGCGTTCGGGGTTTGCTGCGCGAGGGATACGCCGAGTTCAAGGGCATCCATTATGGTGAGCCGACGGGTGGGACGAACCGGTTCCTCCCACCCAAGCCCCCCCGGCCTTGGACCGGGGTCCGCGATGCGTTGCAGATCGGTCCTCAATCTCCGCAGGTGAATCCTGACCTCCCGGCCTGGCTCGACTCGAGCGAGGAGAGCGAGGACTGTCTGGTTCTCAACGTCTGGGCACCGGATCATGCGCGTGCGGACTCCGCTCTGCCTGTAATGGTGTGGCTCCACGGCGGTGGGTTCGTGTTCGGCTCGGCTGGTGCCCCCATGTTCGACGGTGGCAACATGGCGAGGGATGGCGATGTCGTCGTGGTCGGCGTCAACCATCGTTTGAACGTGTTTGGCTATACGTATCTCGGCGACGGCGTGGACGAGAGGTTCGCTCTCTCGGGCAATGTGGGTCACCTCGACCTGGTTGCGGCACTCCAGTGGGTCCGTGACAACATCAGCGCCTTCGGTGGGGATCCGGACAACGTGACGATCTTCGGCCAGTCAGGCGGCGGTGGGAAGGTCGCTGCCCTGATGGCGATGGAGCAGGCGCAAGGGCTCTTCCACAAAGCCATCAACATGAGCGGTTCGATTCTGCGCTTTCACACGCCTGACGATGCTGCCGCGGTCACCGCTCGCCTCTACAAAGAGCTTGACGTGCGCGAGGGCGACGTCGAATCGCTTCAGAAGGTGCCGACCAAGACGCTGTCGCAGTTCATGGCAGTGCTCGGCGATCGTTTCGTGGCAGGCGAGCCCCATCCGCTGCTCAAGTACGGCCCGGTTGTCGATGGTCATGTCCTGGCCGAGCAGAGCTGGTGGGATGGTGCGCCTGCGCTCGGACGCAACATCCCCATGGTGATTGGCAGCGTGCTTGACGAGACCGGATGGGTTCCCCCGCGAGCCGACCACAGATTCGATCGACGACTTGGAGCTTGCTCGTCGCGTCTCGCCGTACTCCATGTTCAATCGCGTCCATCTCGAAGAGCTGGTCCCGTTGGTCGGCCGCTATCGCCACGTCATGCCAGATCTGTCAGATGACGAGTTGTTCGTGCGCATCACTACTGACATCGGTTACTGGGGGAACGCGGTGCGGATGACCTCGGCCAAGAGCGACCAGGGCGCAGCCCCGGTCTTCTCCTACGAGTGCCGTTGGCGGACGCCTTGCTTCGGAGGCAAGTGGGCCTTGCACGGCGTCGAGCTGCCGTTCGTGTTCAACACACCGACATATGGAGCTGCGTGGGACGGGGCGGACTCCGACGCCAGTCGGGCCGCCGCCGACCCTGAAGGGCGTCGGTTCACCTTGGGCGAAGAGATGTTCACGGCCTGGACCAACTTCGCTCGGACCGGTGATCCTTCGACCGAGACCCACCCTTGGCCGAGCTACGACACGACTTCACGACCCACGATGGTCTTCGGTGCACACACCGGTGTCGAGAACGACGTTCGAAGTGAGGTACGCCCTTACGTGACTGCGATGACCATCGAGTGACCGGGCATCAACTCACAAGCGGTCGGTGATGGACGACCAGATCACGACGATCGTCGGTCCGCCCAAGGCCGACCTGGCGGCGATCGACACGCGCCCGCTGGGCACGGACGCCTCGCCTGGAGACGTCCGTGCCCAGCGACCACTTCGACATCTGTAGAAGTCCGGGGCCCCGCTTCCGATGCCAGCCCACGGTTCCGTGGCAGCGTCTGCGCGACGTGTCTGCCATCACGCAGCGGGGAGGCGCGCCCAGTTGACCGCGACTTCCGTTCGACAGAATCAACAATGAGCGACTCCATGCGCAAACGTGTCATGCGCAAGGTCGCCCGCAGACTGATCCCGTTCCTCGGGATCGCCTTCATGCTCTACTATCTGCTTCGCCTATTCCTTCCTCGCACTGTCCTTCTTCCTGCCGACCATCGTCGCCGCATTCTCCGAGGCCTTCAGGACATCCTTATCGCTGCTCCAGACCAGCCTGATCGTCACGGTGTCCTTCGCCGCCGGGGCGATCGCGATGGTGCTCTGGTCCAAGCACTCCGACCGCACCAACGAGCGGATTTGGCACGTCGCTGCCGATTGGCGTGACCATCGCGATCGCCCTCGGCATGCGCTATGGACCGGGTCGGCGCTCGACCTCGAGCCCGAACAGTGGCGGGCTGCGATCGGTGTGAACCTGACCGGCGCCTATCTCGCCTTCCGGCAACCGCTGCCCCATGCTGGAGGCCGGGGCAATGCGTGTTCGTCTACGTGTCGTTGCTGGCCAGCATTCGCTACACGGGCTATCAGTACCCGGTGTACAACGCTGCCAGGGCTGCCCGGAACCAGCTCACGGTGTCGATCGCTCTGAGTACGCGTCCAGGGTCGGACAACGATTGGCGTCGGCGCGCGGAGCAACGTGCAGGATAAGCACAGTGCTACGCGCCGCCCCGGCTTACCTGTTGCAGGTCGGGTCCGACGCCTCGATCGGACACGGGGCGGTCTGCCACGGGTGCACGATCGAGGACGGGGTCCTCATCGGCATGGGTGCGGTCGTGATGAACGGCGCGATTTTCGACTCCCGCAGCACCGTCGCCACGGACGCCGTGGTCCCCTCCGGCATGCAGGTGCCGCCCGGGAACCTCGTAGCCGGAGTGCCCGCCAAGGTGCTGCGCAAGTTGACTTCAGATGCAGTCATCGCCAATCGCGAGAACGCGCTCATCTACATCGTGCTGGCGGCCGAACATCGTGCCGGCCGCATCCCCCGGGCCGACGTGGGCCTCGGCATCGATGCTGCGCACCGGACTTCACCACACCGAGCCGCCCGGCAACGGAAGGGAATGCTCATGTCGGGCACCGACCTCACGATGACGACCTCGGACGGGGTGCGTGCCGTCTACGACGACGAGGGCGAGGGCCGGGCGTTCCTGCAGGTCCGCGCGTACGACGGGCTCCGTGCGCACTGGGATTTCTAACGCGATGTGCTCCTGGCCGCCGGGTATCGAGAGTCGCCATCGAGCAAAAGCAACTGCGACGATCCCCAATCGACAAAGTGTGCGCTTGGCAGCTGGTCGATCAAGACTGCGAACTCTTCGACTTCGGACAGACGACGAGCTATGAACTGCTCCGGGGAGCGACTCGCAGGTCGTCACGTCGTCGCTATCGAAACGTCTTGGTTCGAGTCGTCCTCTCGGCCAGACGAGGCTGACCTGCTTGCCTTGAGCTCCGCCCGGTCCACCGCCAGTCGAGCTGCGAAGGGATCGGATTCCCCGATGACGCGGCGAGCGAGAATTTCCGACGTCGCGGGGCCATCTGCGATGCCGAAGGAATGACCGACGTTGACGAAGAGCCCGTCGATGGAGTCCACGATCGGCATCCGGTCAGCCGTTTCGCCGACGAGCCCGGCCCACAAGCCTGTCACGCCGAGTTCGGAGAACCGTTGCGTCCGCAACATGCTCGATTCAATCATCACGCGAGTCGCGTTCATGCTGATGTGCGGGTTGAGACTGCCGTGCCCGTCAAAAGTGTGCCCGATGACCAGACTGCCCTCAGTGTTCTGGGTCATGACGTCGTCATAGAGCAGCGCATCGTGGGCGTTGCCGCTCTCGAAATCAGCCGGGTCGAACTGCGCGAGATCTGTCAGAGCTCCGCAACGATCGACCCCTCGCGGACCGTGGATCACCGGGCCGCGGACGCTCGAGACTGGCTGGGTGACCAGCTGGCCGACCCGGTGAGTCTCAATCGGAAGATCAATCCCCTCGGAACGCAGTGTGACCGCCCACGCCCCGGTCGCCCACACGACAGCTCCAGCATGCACTTCCCCACGGACCGTGCGGAGGCCGGCAACGGCATCGAGCCGCCGGAGCGTCCCGAGTACCGGGGTGTTCTGGAAAATCCGGACGCCTCGCCGCATGCACGCCGCATTGACGGCACGGGAAAAAGCCGCGGCATCCACCTGCGCGTCGTCGGAGCAGAAAACCGCCCCGAGCGCATTGTCCGGAAGGATCTCGGACAGCTCTTTCGCCTCGCGCCGCGAGACCAGAGCCGCGTCCAGTCCGGCGGCCCTGCGGTCAGCGACGTAGTGCTCGAGGATCTCGCGTTGCCGTTCGGTTTCGTAGAAGAACAGACCACCTTGCTGACGAAGGTCGAAGGTGTTCCCCAGTTCCTCCTCGTAAGCGGCATAGGTCGCCAATCCGCGCCGCGTGAGCTCAAGTTCGGGTCCGGACCTGCGCGGTTGCAACCATATCGCGCCCGCACTGCGGCCGGATGCTCCAAAGGCCGTGAACCGCTGCTCAACGACGACGACATCAAACCCACGTTTGCGCAGTTCCAGCGCTGTGGTCAGCCCGACAATCCCACCGCCGACGACAGCGATGTCAGCCGTGTCAAGGGTTCCGATCTCCGGCATTTGGCTTCCTCTCGTTCCGGCTTCCTACGAGCGCCCTGAGGCTACGCAACCTGGTTCCGCCGAAGCCCCCACACCGCACGGCTCTGCCGGACTCAACGGTCGGCTCAGCCCCCGGTAATGACGATCTCTGGCGACTTCATGGGTGGCGATTTCGCCTCAGGTCACTCGGGTGGCGGTACCCGAGCGGAGCTGTTCAGGGGTGTGCGCCACCCCTCCGACAACAGTGGGGGTGAGACCAGGCCAGTTAACTCAACCGGGCAGAGCCCAGCCCGACCGAACCAGGCCCAGCCATCGTCGCGTTTTCACCAACCGGAAAGGTGGCACTTCGACTCACCGCCCCCATCATTGATCTCCAACCGCCAGTAGGTCAGCGGCGCGCTCGTCATTGCTCCCAACCCGGTTCGAGTCCGTGTACAGCGCGAACCTAGGGGCTGGCGTCCGGCTCCGGTTAGTGGTACTTCACTAATGCGCCGTGACTCGACTTGGGAGAATTACGATGGGTTCTCTGATCCCACCTTCTTAACATCGTGGCGATCCGCACCTCCGATGAGGACCGCGCGGAGCACGCCGATCTCTGTTCGTGCAGCACACAACCGGTGGTCGTCGTGCCGCCTCGGCGAGGAGACCCGCGAAGCTCGGGCCTCGAGGCATTTCCGCGGGAAGGAGTGGAGACATTGAGCGAATACGAGCACGGCTGTAGTCTGAGCGGCCTTACCGACATCGACCCAGCCGGCACTCGGCTCGTTACTGCCCTACCCAGCGTCGAGGACCGCTTGATTCGTTCCGTGCAACTCGTCACCCCAGGTGAAGCAGTCGAACACACGGACGCCTCGACCCTGCTCGTCATTCTTCCTGGCTCTCAAACCGATGATCAACTAAGCGCCATCAGTGCTCTCCTGGCTGAAGCCGATTCCGCATCCATCGCCTGCTGGTTGCCGGACTCGGTCAATGACGAGCAGATCCGGCGCCTCCTAGGTCGGCACGCGATCCTTCGATTGGGAGCAGACATCGATGCGACGACCTTCGTCTCCGATGCGGTTCGGGCACTTCGCCCCGCCGAGCAGGTGACAACGCAACGTCTGGCCTCGCTCCAGCGCTCGATGACGCAAGCGCTCAATGAGCCCGAGCCTCTCAAGGCGCTGACGCTCCGACTCGCGAAAGCGTGCAATGCGGTCGCTGCAATCATCGGGGCGCAGGGTGAACTGGAGACGTCCAGCGGCCCACTCCCTCTTAGCCTGCTACTCAAAGAGCTCAAGGGAGTGGCCGACGGATCTCGACCGTTCGCGCTTGAGGGGTGGCGCGGAATCGCAGTCCGGGTGACACCTGACGAGTTGCCGGCGGGATGGTTTCTGATCGCCAGCCGCCGCTTGTCGTTCCCCGACCCGTACGCCATCGCCGCCGCGCACATCGCTGCCTCGCTGGCCGAAACACATCTGCGCGTGGAGTTGCTCATCCGACGGCAAGAACGGGCAGTGCGCAGCTCCTTCCTGGAACAGCTTCTCAGCTTGCGCAGGCAACGCGAGAACCCGGAGCTCTCAGGCAAGCTGTCCGCGCTCGGACTCGACTTCGAAGGGCGTGAAGTCCGGGTCTTCTCGCTCGGCTTCGCCTCCAGCAGAGGATCCGACGACCACGAAGCACTTCTGGAGACCCTCTACAAACACATGGACGTCGAGCTCACCAGGCTCCGCATCCCCCATCTGCTCACCGCCAGGAACACTGGCATCGTCGCCCTCGCGCAGCTCGACGTCGAGACCGCGGCGCAGGCAGCGTTCAAGATCGGCGCCTTGCGACAAGGGATGCTGCTCGGGGTGGGTCGCATGGTGGAGTCGATCGATGAGATCGCCGACTCCCACAACGACTCAGTCCTCGCGATTAGAACGCTGCGTGGCCCCGGACGTACGACGAGCATGATGTCCTACGACGACTTCGACTTCGCCATGCGGTTGTTCTCCGACGCGGGACTGGACCGCATGGGCCGGTGGGCGACGGAAATGCTGGAACCACTCGCTGACCAGCACATCCTCCTTGAAGGACTCAAGCACTACTTCGAACACGGCTTCAACATCATCGCAGCAGCCAAGTCGTTGAAGATCCACCACAACACGTTGAGGTATCGGCTGACCCGAGTCGAAGAAGTTCTCCAGATCAGCCTGCGAGACCCAGCTGCAGTGTCCTCGCTCTTCCTCGCGTTGACGGCCCGATCGATGATCGACGGAGCAGAATGGCGCCAACCGACGGCCTGGAAGCCCGACGGCGTGCCATCGGGGAGCTCGGCCCCCTCACAGGTCGTCCGCAGCACAGGTACCGGGTCTGCAACTCACCCACCGCAGGCACTGGGAGTCGTTTACGGCCCCGAACGATGATCGGCACTCAAGGCGCACGCCCGTTCCCGGCACGCGCTCACGGCAGAGCGGTCTCCAGGAACTTGAGGCTCCTGGAGACCGTTGTGCCGCCTGCGGGTGGGCACGGAGTCAGGCGGCGGTCCAGCCGCCATCAACCGCCAGCACCTGTCCGTTGACGTAGGAAGCGCCCTCACTCGCGAGGAATTCCACCACCGAAGCGATCTCGTCTGGGCCGGCGGTTCGGCGAGCGGGAACCAGGAAGTCCTTCAGCTCCTGCGAAGCCACACCGATACCGCGGTCCTGGTCGACCGCAGCTCCGATGGTTTCCCGCGAGGTCGCCCGGAGGTTGGTCCGCGTAAGGCCAGGGGCCACGACGTTGGCCGTCACTCCGTGTTGTGCGACGTCTACTGCCAGACGACGGGTCATTCCTTCGATCCCAGCCTTGGAAGCCGCGTAAGCGAGGCCGTCTGCCGCCCCGCGCTGGCCGGCGACCGACCCGATGTTGATGATGCGGCCCGACTTCTGCGGGATCATGTGGGCTGCCGCTGCGCGAACGCCGTTGAAGTACCCGGTCAGGTTCACGCCGATGACCTTGTCCCAGAGCTCTGGGGTGGTCTCCTCGACGCTCGCGTACCCGTCGAAGATCCCGGCGTTGTTCACGAACACATCCAGGCGACCCGATGCGTGCACGGCCTCCTGCACCAGTGCAGCCATGGCCGATGCGTCGCTCGAATCTACTTCACGCGTGTGTACAGACTCGGCGTACTCCGAGAGCTCATTACTCGCCTCGAACAGCCGCTTCGCTGAAATGTCGGCGAGGAAGACAACGTCGCCAGCGCGAGCGAAACGCCCCGCGATGGCCTGTCCGATTCCGGACCCGGCTCCTGTGACCACAACACCGCGTCGTTCCACGGCGACCCTCCTGGTTCGATACTGCGGTCCGCACAGATGCGAATTCAGCTGCCCCACGAACAACCGCATCCGTTGATGGCGCCCAAGCATGTGCGGCACGCGCGCCTACTTTGGTCCTGCCATCGACGTTATAGAGCGACGTCCCCCCTGGTTAGTGTGCGAGAACCAACCAAGCCGCGGTCCCCTGTGAGATTCATGAGGGGTACCCCCAACGCGATCAGTCGTAGCCACCGCTGACCACGTCGGCCCACCGATCAGGAGACTGCTTCATGGACGTAGAACTCGACACTCTCGGGAGCCAACGGCTCCTTCCCCAGGATGAGATCCGCGGCCTTCTCGGCAATCATCATGACCGGGGCGTACAGATTCGCATTCGGAATGGTGGGCATCACCGATGCATCGACGACTCGAAGCCCGTCCACGCCGTGGACCCGCATGGTCCCCGGGTCGATCACGGACTCCGCATCCGTACCCATCTTGCAGGTACCACACGGGTGGTATGTCGTCTCCGCGTCCTGGGCCACCCAGTCGAGGATCTCCCGGTCTGTCTTCACGTCCGGGCCAGGTGAGAGCTCACCACCGTTGAACGACGCGAACGCCGGTTGGCTCAACAGATCGCGCGTGACCTCGACACCTTCGATCCATTCACGGCGGTCCTGTTCCGTTGACAGGTAGTTGAAGGTCAGCACAGGTGCTTGGAACGGGTCATTCGCGCGGAGCCTCACGTTTCCCTTCGATTGCGGTGTCTGCGGCCCAAGGTTGATCTGGTAGGAGTGCTCCGTGGGCGCCGGCGTCCCATCGTTGCGCACGCCGAGCGGCAGCATCGTCAGCATCTGGTTCGGCATCACCACATCGTCGTTGGAGCGGACGAATCCACCCGCCTCGAAATGATTCGTCGCAGCCGGACCCTTCCGCCGCAACAGCCACCGAGCGCCGATTCCCGGCCAGCTCTTCGGCCTGAGAATGCCCGCGTTGGAGACCGGTTGTGTGCAGGCGTGCATGACGAACGCTTCGAGGTGGTCTTGGAGGTTCTCACCGACACCCGGTAGGTCTTCGACCACCTCGATCCCGTGACGGCTTAGCTCAGCTCCGTTCCCTACACCAGAAAGCTGCAAGAGCTGGGGGGAGTTGAACGCACCACCGCAGAGGATGATCTCGGTCCCGCGGATGAGCGACCTGCCTTCGCGTCGCGATGCGATTTCGACGCCGACCGCGCGCTTGCCCTCGAACACCACGCGCGTGACGATCGCACCTGTCGTCACCTCCAAGTTCTCGCGGTGCTGGATGGGCTCGACGTACGTGCGTGCGGCGTCATAGCGCTCGCCGCCTTCGATGTTCGAGTCGAACGGCGCGAACCCTTCCTGCCGATAGCCGTTCACATCCTCAATCACCTCGTGGCCGGCCTCCCTCGCCGCCTCGAAGAGCGCTGCGAACAGCGGGTTCTCGAGCTCGTGTCGATGAACCGGAATGGGCCCCGACCGGCCACGGTAACGTCCGGTCGGGTCAGTGCCGACGAATCGCTCGAGCTTCTTGAAGTACGGCAACACATGCGCGTAGTCCCAGCTCGCCATACCCGGATCTTGCGCCCAGCTCTCGTACACCAGCGGGTTCGCGCGTTGGAAGAACATCCCGTTCACGCAGCTGCACCCGCCCATGCGCTTACCGCGGTAGTGCTTGATCCTGCGGTTGGCCAACATGGGCTCGGGCTCTGACTCGTACCGCCAGTCGTAAAACCTGTTGCCCATGACGAAGAGAAACGCCGCTGGCACCCGCACCGGGTAGTCGAACCGCGAATGCCGCCGACCGGCCTCGACAACGAGGACCCGGCTGCGCTCGTCAGCGGTCAGTCGACTCGCCAGAGCGCACCCCGCAGAACCGCCGCCCACGATGATGTAGTCGTAGCTGCCAAACTTCATGAGAAGCCCTTCTCCTGGTCCGTAGGCCGAACAAGACCAGTCAAGCCCGGCCGAGCGATTCGACGTGCGTCAAGGCACGACCACGTACTTGCCGACGTGGGCACGTTTGAGCATCTGCGCCTGTGCCGCGCGCAGCTCCGAGAGCGGGAAGACCTCTTGTAGCAGCGGTTTGACACGTCCCGTTTGAATGATTTCGACCAACCGGGTGAAGGTCAGTGCGGTGGGGTTCGTGATTCCGTACATCTCCAGATCTTTGTAGATCAGGTCGCGGAGATCGATCTTCGTAGTCGGGCCGCCGATAGCACCAGCGGTCGCGTAGCGGCCGCCCCTGCGGAGCAACTTCAATACCGTCCCGAACATGGCACCGCCCACGACGTCGGCCACCACGTCCACACCCCGCTCGCCGACGAGCTTCTCGACCTCTTCCCGTACAGCACCGGAATCACGTGCAACGAAGTCATGTGCTCCCAGTTCCCGCAGGCGGGCTTCCTTCGAGGCGCCGGCGATGGCAATGATATGGGCGCCCCTCGCGAGAGCGAGCTGGATGAGCGCGGTACCCACGCCGCCAGCCGCGCCCGTGATGGCAACGGTCTCGCCCTTGGCGAGCTCCGCCCGATCCAGCATCTCTTCTGCCGTGTCGTAAGAACATGGGAAGGTCGCCAGCTCCGCATCGCTGAGAGGGCTGTCGACCACGTGGGCGTTGTTCGAAGGCACCGCGACGTACTCGGCGAAACCGCCGTCCCGCTCACTTCCGAGGTATTCCGCGATCTGTGCTCGCACGGGCAGGTCTTCGTCGCGGATCGACGGGTCGACGAGAACCCGCTCACCGATCCGACCGGGGTCGGCGCCGCGACCCACCGACGCAATTCGGCCGACCACCGCAGAGCCCTGAATCCGCGGGAATTCCACGCTGGCCTTGTTCCACGACGATGCCGCACCGTCGTCTCGGCCGTGCACGCCCAGCTCTTCGGAGAGGCTCGACTCCACCATCGAGTCGTACCAGCCCGTCCGAGTGTTGATCTCGGTGTTGTTCAGCCCGCACGCCCCGACGCGCACCAGGACCTCGCCAGTCTGTGGAGTCGGTGTGGGCGCCTCATCGCTGGTGACCAAACTGTCGAGCCCACCGTGGCCGGTCAGGAGCACAGCCCTCATCGTCGGTGGGACGTTGTCGGCATCAAGTGCGTTCATTACCGTAGCTCTCCCTGTCTCGTTATCGCGGTGGGTGGCTGGTTCACCCGACCACGTCGGAATTGACCATGACGTGCTTGAACTGCGAGTACTCATCAAGACCGTGCCCGGAGAGTTCCTTGCCGTAGCCCGAGTCGCGGAAGCCGCCGAAGGGCATTTCCGACGCCATGTAGTTGTGCTGGTTGACCCAGACGGTGCCGAAGTCGAGTTCGCGCGTCAGGCGCATCGCCCGACCGAGATCGCGGGTCCACACGCTCGCGGACAGGCCGTAGGCGACGTCATTGGCCATCGTGAGCATTTCCTGCTCGTCGCGCCCTCGCTGAATCGTGACGATCGGTCCGAATGCCTCTCTCTGAATGATCTCCGAGGACTGGTCCACCTCAGTGATCACGGTCGGCGCGTAGAACCACCCTTCGCGGGGAAGCCGTTCGCCCCCCAAGCGGACCTTGGCGCCGTAGCCACGCGCCCGGTCAACGAATCCAGCAACGCGTTCCAGTTGCGTTCGCGACACGAGCGGCCCCATCGTCGTCGCAGGATCGTTCGGGTCCCCAACACCCAACTTGGCGACCTCATCGCAGAACGCCGAAACGAAATCGTCGTACCCTGATTCCTCGACGATCACCCGACATGCGGCGGTGCAGTCCTGGCCGCTGTTGGAATAGCCGAACCCGACGAGATCACGTGCGGTCTCCCGCACCGGACTGTCGGCGAATACCAGGGCAGGGGCCTTCCCACCAAGTTCGAGGCTCACGCGCTTCAGCGTGGTGGCGGCCGACGCGGCCACATCCTTCCCGGTCGCCACATCGCCCGTCAGCGCGATCATGCGCACCTTCGGGTGCGCGACCAGTGCCTTACCGGTCGAGGAGTCGCCGAGCACCAGGTTGAGCACACCCGGCGGCAAGAAGCGGTTTGCCAGGTTGACCAGCCTGATCGTTGTCTCCGGGGTCAGCTCGGACGGCTTGATGACGACAGCATTCCCAGCTGCGATGGCGGGGAAGATCTTCCACACACCCATCAACATCGGATAGTTCCACGGCGTGATGAGGCCAACCACTCCCAGCGGCTCACGGCGCAACCACGAAGTGCTGTCGTTCGCGTACTCACCCGCGGCCGGTGCATGCGACGCCCGTGCCGCACCCGCGCTGAAGCGGATGACATCCCACCACCAAGGCGTCTCCTCGTGGGTGTGCGTGATGGGTCTGCCGACGTTCTCGCTCTCGCGCTGGACGAACTCCTCGGCGTCCCCCTCAATAGCATCTGCGATCTTCAACAGAATCTCGGCGCGCTCGCCGGGTGGTGTCCGTCCCCACGCCGGCGCCGCAGCTACAGCAGCTTTCACGGCAGAATCGACATCCTCGCCCGTGGCATTGCGGTACGCGGCAATCGGTCGCTCGCTCGCCGGGTTGAGGACGACCGAAGCTCCTGGTTCGCCAGCATCGGTGATCCAGGCAGCAGCAGCGCTTGTGCGCTCGGCGGATGCAGACAACAGGATTCCTCCTTGTGTTAAACGACGTCCGCTCACGGAAGGACTCCGGGAACGGATTCGTGGTTTTGCCGAATTCGCTGAGCTACTGCCGCCCGATCTTCGCGTAGATCTCTGGTCGGGTGCGTCGGAAGATCACCGCCATGACGACCCCTGCGGCGAAGAACGCTCCGATGAGAAGTAGGAGCGCAGCAGCAAGACTCGATGACCCCCCGATCAGAATCTCGAAGTTGTCCGCGGCCATCACCACGCAGGTCAAGAGGCCGGCCGCCGCGACGAACGGACACGCGATCGTTGCCCAGAAGGTCGACAACTCTCCCCCGTGACGGTGCATGTACAGCGGGATCGCGATATCGGTCAGCAGGATCGCAACGATCACGACGAAGCTGGCAATTCCCAGCATCGCGGCGTAGAACCGCATGGGATCCAGGTTCAGCGCGATCACGGGAACGTTCGCCAACAGTGCCGCAACGCTTGTCGCAACCGACGCGACGTGTGGTGACCCATGCCTGGCATGGACTCCGCTGAGCTTGGACGGCAGGATTCGGTCCGCGCTCAGGTTGAACACGTACCTGCTCACGATGTTGTGTCCCGCGAGGAGCACTGCGAAGGTGCTGGTCATGACTAGCGCTGTGGAAAGGTCGAGAAGAAGCCTGCCGCCGAATCGCTGCATCGTCCCCTCGACGGCCTCCGTCGGGTCTGCCGTTGCCGCGGCTACCGCGTCATCGATGCCAAGAGCGTTGATGAAGAGCCAGGCAGTGGTGCCGTAGAGCACCATTCCGAAGACGAGCACCGCGTACGTTGCGCGCGGCACGGTGCGCATCGGGTCCCGCACCTCGTCGCGGTAGAGCGCAGTGACTTCGAAGCCACCGTACATCCCGAGACCGTAGAGCAGCGCAATGCCGAACGAGCCGTCGAACCAGTGGCTCGGGTCGAGCGGCTCGACAGACAATCCCACGGCACCGCCCTGGGCGAACACCGCGACGTCATAGACCACGATCACCGCTACCTCGGCCACCAGGAGGACTGCCAGCACCTTGGCCGACAAGTCAATCCGACAATAGCCAATAACCGTCACGGCTGCCCAGAAGAGGAACGCGAGCGCCCACCACGGCAAACCGGGACCACCGATGCTGTTCTCTACGAGCGAGTTGAACACAACGCCGCTGAAGGCATATGTACCGGCGTACGCGCAGAAGTACCCGAACAGCGCGAGGACCCCAGCACCGAGTCCGATCTCGCGACCGAGGCCAGCCGTGATGTAGGCGTAGAAAGCACCGGGATTGGGCAGCACTCTCGCCATCCGCGTAAACCCGACCGCGAACGCGCCTAGGACCAGTCCCGCCGTGACGAACGCGACCGGGGTGGCAATCCCGTTGCCGACCGTCAGCATCACCGGAATCACGCCGACGACGATGACCAACGGGGCGTTCCACGCCATCACGCTGAAGAAGAGGTGCAAAGCGCTGAGGTTTCCGCGTAATCCGGCCTCACCCGCCGTTGTCGAGTGGGGTGCCACCTTCGCATCGCGTGTCACGTTGTCCCCGCCCTTCCACCGGATGGATCATGCTGGCGAGCAGCTTCTTTCGCATCGCCAACCGTTCACTTCTCGAGCGCTGTGATCTGGGGCATAACTCTGCGCTCGCCTCCCGAAGGCCTCAACTGTGAATCTCACGATGCTTCGATCCCGGCTTCAGAGCCCGAACGGGATTGCACGTAGCTCCGAGGCAGACTCCGCCTGCGCCAAACCGTTGGAACTCGTTCCGCATTGTGAACCGCTCCACGGGACACCGAGCTGTAGAACTGGGATGATCCAAGGGGATAGAAGATCAATACGCCTTCGGCGCCTTACAGCCTCCTACCCCCAGGTTCCACTATATGGACCATTTTCCTGCGGCTTTGTCAAAGCACTTGGCGCCGCAGACCGCCACGGAAGACAGTCACACCGGATCGTGTCCCAGGTCACGACACCGGTCTGCTTCGAAGAGCGGCGGGACCAGAACTCACCAGCACCTCTTCCGAGCTCCTACTCAAGACAAGGGCGGGAACCGCAATGACACCGACGTCCGCGGCTGAACACCCACAACGGCTCAACATGCGAATTGCGCGACCGAAACCCCGGCATGTGCCTCGGCGGCTTCCTCCGCGCACCTTCCTGGCGATGCCCACCGCGTCCCACGAGCTGATCCGGCACTTCATCAATACGGACGATTCTCGTCGCGATCATGTGAACGACGCCAGACCAGGATCCCGCTCGACCGACTCGCGGCGCTGACCGGAGCGGAGCGGAGAACGACGCGAAAGCAACGAGGAGTTCTTTCGCGTGCCTAATTCAAGCCCTCGAGTTCGGCGATCAGGCAATCAGGAAGACATTCGTGTCCGTGAGCTTTCATCAGAAGGACAGCACATGAGCGACAACAGTGCGAGCACGACCACGTTGCACGGGTCGTCCGCCGGCAAGGCAGACAACGAGCCGAAACTCAGAGGAAATCTCGGAACGCTCGGCCTCTTCTTCAGCGTGATGGCGTTCAACGCCCCTCTAGTCGTGGTACTCGGCGTGATCCCGATCATGATCAGCTCGGGAAACGGGATCGGCACGCCGATGCTCTTCATCATCGTCGGACTGATCGTGTCCGCCTTCGCTGCAGGGTACTTGCGGATGTCAGACATCCTTAAGCGCCCAGGCGCGTTCTACTCGTTCATCACAGCAGGCCTGGGTAAGAAGGTCGGGCTCGGTTCCGGACTCGCCATGCTTCTCGCGTACTTCTGGGTATGTGCGGGATATCTGCCCTATGGTGGCGTCGTGCTCGACTCACTCGTGTCGAACACCTTTCACGGCCCTGACCTTCCCTGGTACGTCTGGGCATTCGCGTTTTGGCTGATCGTCGCGGTTCTCGGGTACCTCCGCGTCGACTTCTCGGCGAAGGCGACCGCTCTCGTCCTGTTCGGCGAGCTGATCGTCGTCCTTGCCTACGACGTGGCGGTTTTCGCGAATGGTGGCGCCGCCGGGCTGAGCACAGCACCCTTGGTCCCGACCAACTGGTTCGACGGATCGATCGCGATCGGACTGCTCCTGGCCGGCGGCATGTTCGGCGGTTACGAAGTCACCGTCCTGTTCCGGGATGAAGTGCGCAATCCGGCCAAGACGATTCCCCGGGCCACCTACGGTCTGATCGCATGCGCGGCCGTGCTCTACGCCGCGACGTCCTGGCTGTTCATCAACGCGCTCGGCGTCGACAACGCCGTGTCGGCGACAACGGCGGACCCGATTCAGGCGATGGACTCAACCATCGTCGCCTTCGGAAGCCAATTCCTCCTCGATGCTGCCACGGTACTGGTCAACACCAGCGTTCTCGCCGTCATCGTCTGCGCCCACAACGTCGGCGCGCGCTACCTCTTCAACCTCAGCGCCGACGGGGTCTTTCCTCGCGCTCTGAGCGGCGTGCACGCTCGGCATGGGTCACCGCACGTGGCATCAATCGTGTTGAGTGCGGCGGCCCTCGCCGTGAACCTGGTGGTGGTCGTCCTGCAGATCGATGCAATGGTCTTCTACGCCGCAGTACTGGGTGTCGCCGCGCTGACCGGCATCTCGGTGCAGTTCGTCACCGCAATCGCAATTCCGACCTACCTGGTACGTACGGGAAAACACAAGCAACACCCCGTCAAATCGATCGTTCTCCCCTCGATCGCAGCAGTGGGCTTCGGCGGCATCGTGACTCTGTCCATTGTCAACTTCACCCACCTCACCGGCGGTTCGCAATTCGTCTCCAACATCCTCCTCGTATTCGTCTACAGCTTCTTCGCGTTCGGCTTTTTCCTGGCCGTCGCCTTGAAGCGATGGCGCCCGGAGGTTTACCGCCGAATCGGACGCCAGTGAACCGATGGGCCAGCCGAGTGGCAGCGAGCTGGTTCGGGATCCTGAGCACCCGGTAAGACCCCGGGGTGCTCAGGATCCCGTGAGAACGGAGAAGGATTCGATGAGCATCGAACGAAGCAAGGCCGGGAATTCTGCGGCGAGCGAGGAGGAGTGGTTCGCCGACAAGCACGTATCCAGTGAGGACCGGGCGTCCTACGCCATCGCAGATGACACTCGGCCGGAGTACTCGCTCGGCCCTGACTCGACGCCGCGCGAAGGCGTACCGACAGGATCCCTCACGGTTCGGAAGCACACCAGCGACGTCGCGTACCCCGGTGTCGAGCGCGACTACCGGGTGTACGTGCCGGCGCAGTACGACGGTTCGACACCGGCGTCGTTGCTCGTCTTTCACGACGGGTTGGAGTACCTCGCGGAGGACTTTCGCGCCCACATCGTGCTCGACAACCTCATCGCCAAAGGTGAGATCCCGCTGACCGTCGCCGTGTTCGTGGAGGCCGGCGAGGAGGGGCCTGGCTACCCCATCTTCGGAGGTGCGGACAACCGCAGCGTCGAGTTCGATTCGATCGACGACGGCTGGGCGCATTTTCTCATCGAAGAGCTGCTCCCGGAAGCAGTGGGCGAACTGAACGTGTCGGCGGACCCGCATGACCGCGTCATCGTGGGATTCAGCTCCGGCGGCAACGCCTCCTTCACGGCCGCGTGGCACCGGCCGGACTTCTTCGGCAACGTGATCAGCCACTGCGGTTCCTTCGTCGACATCCGCGGCGGCCACAACCACGTGCCCGAGGTGCGGCGCAACCCGCGCAAACCGATCCGCATGTGGCTCCAGAGCGGGCGACGAGACGCGAGAGTGGTCTTTGGCGATCTCACGATCGCCAACCAGGACATGGCCGCCGCACTCGAATACCGCTACTACGACTACAAGTTCGTCTTCGGCGAGGGCGGCCACACCCTGCGTCATGGCGGATCGGTGTTTCCCCAGACGCTTCGATGGATCTGGCGCGACCACCCGTCGAGCTCCAACACGTACTGAGATCTGCACCAGCGAGTTCAAGGCTCAGCTGGGGCGACCCATCCGCCCTAGGGATGTCGGATGGGTCGCCCCAGTCTACCCAACCCCAACCCCAGGAACGGCGTGTGAGCGGCACGAATCTGAGTCTGACGACCTCGGACGACGTGACTATCCGGTACGACGACGAGGGCAAGGGACGCCCCGTTGTGCTCGCATCCGGGTTCGCGGACCAGAGCCCAACCTGGATCTTCCAGCGCGATGCACTGGTAAACGCCGGTTACCGCGTCATCAGGTTCGATTACCGGCTGCACGGCCGCTCGGACGCGCCCGCACATGGGAAAAGGATGACTCGTCTCGGGTTGGACCTCGGTGAGCTGTTGACCGCGCTAGACCTCCGCGACGCGGTGCTGGTCGGCCACTCCCTGGGCGTGTCGGTCAGCCTGGCCTACTTCTCCATCGCCACCGACGCGTGGGACAGAATCTCGGTTTTCGTGGCGATCGACCAGTCGCCCAAGATTGTCAACGAACAGGACTGGCAGTGGGGCGTCCGCGGCATCACCGACGCGAACGTCTACGACGCGGCCTACTTCCGATTTGCTTGGCTCAACTCAGAACGCGAACCCGAAGATCCCGAACACGCGCGGAAGCTCCTCGCATCGGTCACACCGACGTTCGACGAGTTCCCGATGGAGACGGTGCACCGCCTCCTCATCGACCACTTCGTGGCCGACTGGCGTGACGTGCTTCCCCGAATCCCTGTCCCCACCTGGGTCGTCACCGGGCGACACTCGGCCTTCTACGAGCTCGACGGCATGCGATGGTTCCCCGAAACCGTTCAGAACGGCAGACTCGGCATCTTCGAACGTAGCGGACACACCCCCCCATCTGAACGAGTACGAGGCGTTCAACGCGCAGCTGCTCGAGTTCATCGCGCAGCACTGACAGCTCCGAGTCGCGAAGAACACACGTCAGCGATCGTGTAGGTGGCGCCGGTTTTCACCGGCCCCACCTACACGATTCGCCCATCTGATGGAGGACGCACGCCTCAGCCGTGCTTCACATGCACCGTGCACTAAGACCACCGTCGACCGGCAGCAGTGCGCCATTGACGTACGAAGACCGGTCGCTCAGCAAGAACAGAGCCGCATTGGCGACGTCCCAAGGCGTGCCCATTCGCCCGGTCGGGCTCGCCGCGTGACGCGCGGCCAGCTCCTGTTCCAGGTCGGCATCCGCACCTCTAACCTGACGGCCGATCGGTGTGTCGATCAACCCCGGAAGCAAGGCGTTCGCCCGGATACCGCGCGAAGCATAGGTGAGCGCGAGCGAGACGGTCAGCTGGTTCACGGCCGCTTTGCCGGCGTTGTACACCGGGTACACGTACCCCGTGTCCCGGATACTGGCCGTCGACGACACATTGACAATCGCGCCTCGTCGACGGGCGAGCATGTGGGGCAGCGCATGGCGGATGGTGAGGTAACAGCTCGTGGCGTTCAAAGCCATACCCTTGTCCCACGCCGTGCGTTCGAGATCGACGATCTCCCCGGGGATGGTCACACCTACGTTGTTGTGCACAGCCAGGGGCGGCTCCCACTCTGCGGCGATCGTGGAGTAGGCGCGTTCCACATCGGCCTCCGCCGTTACATCCGCTTGGATGCCGAGCGCCGTTCCGCCCTCGTCGGTGATCTGCTGGGCCACGTGCTCGGCGGCATCAGCATCGACATCGACGCACGCGACCGCAGCACCAGAACGTGCGAACGTCAACGCCGCCGCTTGCCCGTTGCTCAGCCCTTCAGCACGGGATCCGGCACCGAACACAGCAACGACCACGCCACCGAGTTCACCGGTGTCGGAGCGGCTCGGTTCGTCGGTCCCCTGAGCAGTGGGACCGTCGAATGTGGGGTCTTGTGACATTGAGAACTCCTGTTGGTGACTTACTGGGCCGTCTCCGTGATGGGCCGGTCAACCCAGCTCATGAGGTTGCGGAGTTTCTTGCCGGTGAGCTCGATCGGGTGCTCGGCGCTCTTCTTCCGAAGTTCTTCGAGCTCCTTGTTGTCGTTCTCGACATTCGCGACCAGTCGCCTGATGAAGGTGCCGTTCTGGATGTCCTCCAGGACGTCGCGCATGCGTTGCTTGGTTCCCTCGTCGATGACCCGAGGGCCGGACAGGTAGCCGCCGAATTCGGCGGTGTCGGAGCAGGAGTAGTTCATCCGCTCGATGCCGCCCTCGTACATGAGGTCGACGATCAGCTTCAGCTCGTGCAGCACCTCGAAGTAGGCCATCTCCGGGGCATAGCCGGCCTCGACCATCACCTCGAAGCCCGTCTTCACCAGTTCCTCGGTGCCTCCGCAGAGCACGGCCTGCTCACCGAACAGGTCGGTCTCGGCCTCCTCCTTGAACGTGGTCTTGATGATGCCGACGCGACCACCTCCGATGGCACTCGCGTAGCTCAGCGCGAGCTCCTCCCCCTCGCCCTTCGGGTCCTGTTCGACGGCGATCAGGCAGGGAACGCCCTTGCCATCGAGGAACTGACGACGAACGAGGTGGCCCGGCCCCTTCGGAGCGACCATGCCGACGGTGATGTTGTCGGCCGGCTTGATGAGGCCGAAGTGGATGTTGAGCCCGTGACCGAAGAACAGGGCATCGCCCTCCTTCAGGTTCGGCTCGATGTCCTCGAGGAAGATCTTCGCCTGCGAGGTGTCGGGCGCGAGCAGCACGATGACGTCGGCCCACTCAGAGGCCTCCGCAGCGCTGAGCACCTTCAGTCCCTGATCCGCCGCCTTCTCACGGGATTTGCTGCCCTCGCGAAGACCAACAACGACCTCGACTCCGGAATCGCGCAACGATAGCGCGTGGGCATGCCCCTGGCTGCCGTAGCCGATCACCGCGACCTTGCGTCCGGCGACGATCGACAGATCAGCATCACGATCGTAGAAGATGTTCTTCGACACAAACTGTCCTTTCAGTTTCCGCTCGCGTCGGCGGGCGAGATTGGGGACACGCCTTCGGCGAGGCGCAACATTCGCCTGGGCTCAGGCGGAAAGCATCCCCGCGGCGGTGAAACCGCCGTCGACGGGAACGACGTGACCGTTGATGTAGGCCGCCGCATCAGTGGCGAGGAAACCGACAGCGGCGGCGACCTCGTCGGGCGTGCCGTAGCGGTGCGCGGGGACGTGGCTGTTGTAGGCATCTCGCGTCGCCTGGCTGTGGACTTCACGAGACAGCGGCGTTTCGATCGGCCCCGGAGCCACGGCATTGGCGGTGATGCCGTGCGGTGCCAATTCGACGGCCATCTGCTTGGTCAAGCCGATCAACGCTGCTTTGGAGGTTCCGTAGGCTGCACGACCCGTTCCTGCCCGGAGGCCACTGGTGGAGGCGATGTTGATGATGCGCCCCCACTCGTTGTCGAGCATCAGCCGGGCCGCGTGCTGGCCGCACCGGAACGCGCCGGTGAGGTTGACGTTCAGCGTGGCCAGCCAATGATCGTCGGGGTAGTCGACGAAGGGATAGGTGCGGGCGATGCCGGCATTGTTGACCAGGATGTCGCAGCGCCCGTAGGTGTCAGCGAGCCAAGCGAAGGCCTGGGCGATCGATTCGGCGTCTCCGACGTCGAGCCGGAGGGCCTCGGCATCGGCACCGCGATCAGCGAGGGTCGTCGCGAGCTGGTTCGCGGCGTCGTGGTTGAGATCGGCGAGGATCACGTGGGTGCCCTGCTCCGCAAGGCGTTCAGCGATTGCTGCGCCGATGCCCGCTCCGGCACCGGTGACGAACGAGATGCGCTTACTCATCATTCCTCTTCAAAGTTGTGCGATCCGAATTGGGCGCTCAGCTCCTAGTTGACTTGCTGGGAGCGGGTGCGGCGCGCATCGACGACCATGACGACCGCAGCGGCGAAGAGGATCCCGACGCCAACAATCCAGAACCCGGATGCGGTGTCTCCCGGGGACGCGACGAGACCGATGAGCAGGGGGCCGATGAGCCCACCGAAGTTGCCACACAGGTTGACGAATCCGACCGAGGCCCCCGACTGGTTTCGGGGCACGATCTGCATGACCCAGGTCCACCACAGCGCCAGGGCCGAGTAGATGGATCCGGCGGACAGCACGAGCATCGCGAAGCTGAAGACGGCCCCGAGATCGATGAAGTGGTGGCCCAGCATCGCTGCGCCGCTGATCGCGATGCACGGGGCGATGAAGTACCCGAGGGAGCGTCCGGTGCTGACAGCGGTCTTGGTGACGACGTACAACGCGACCGTTCCGAAGAGGAACGGGATCGCCGTCAGCAAGCCGACCATCAGCGATCCGTGACCGGTCAGTTCACCGATGACGGTGGGCAGCCAGAGGGTGAGCGCGTAGATGCCCATGGCCCAGAAGAAGTAGACCAGCGCCAGCAACCACACGGTGGGACGGGCGAACACCTGCAACAACGTCGATTCATCGGTGGTGGCGACGGTCCGGGTGGCCACGATGTAGTCGCGTTCCTCCGAGTCCAGGCGGGGGTTGTCCTCGGGGCGCTCGGTGACCGCGAAGTGCAGCCAGACAGCGACGAGGATCGCGGGGATGGCCTGGATGACGAACATCGCGCGCCAGTTGGAGATGTCGATCAACCAGCCGGACAGCGGCGCCATGACTGCTGTCGAGAGCGGCACGGTGTACATGGTCAAGGCCACCGCGAGTCCGCGTTCCCGCGAGGGGAACCAGTTGATGAACATGACCGCGAACGCGGGGAAGATCGCGCCCTCGGCCAACCCCAAGACGATGCGTGCGGCCACGAGCAGCGGGTAGTCGTGCACGGCACCGGTCAGGCCGGCCGACAGGCCGATGACGACCATGCAGACCACGATGATGGTCTTGGCCCGGCCCTTGTTCGCCCAGGCGCCCGCGGGCATGCCGCTGAGGACATACCCCCAGAAGAAGGTCGAGAACACCACGCCCATCGCAGCCGCGCTCAACTGGAGTTCGCCGGCCAGGTGCGGGGACGCGACGCTGATGTTGGTGCGGTCCATGAAGCAGATGAAGTAGGTCACGAACAGCGGCACTCCGATGCGCGACCAGCGGGCCTGCCGGAGATCGATGCGGGGTGGTCGTTCGTTCACGATGGTCGCCATGTCTCGGTCCTGCCTGTTGAGCGACGTTGCTTGGGACGGCGGGAAGCCTCCACAGAACTGCGGCTCGTGAGCTGAGTCACGATGTCGGGACACTGTCGCTCCGCATGCAAACGGGGTCAATCAATTGTGTAAACACCGAGGAAATCGGTCCACATTACAGAATGTTTGACCTGAGACTCTCGCCACTTCTATCGTGACCGACGTACGTGAACAGGCTCGTTGCAGACACGTACGATCACAACCCAGCCTTAAGGGATCCACAATGCGGAACGATGCTTCCCAGCCGACAGCGACCGACCGGCTGTCGCCGCCAGGTACGCAGAGTGTTCGTCGCGCGCTCAACCTGCTGTCGATGATCGCCGGGCGCGAACGCATGGGCGGGCTGTCGCTGGCCGAGCTGGCGTCGGAAACGGGGTTGAGCAAGCCCACCGTGCACCGGCTGCTGGCCGAGCTGGTGCACAGCGGCTACCTCGAGCAGTCCGAGAGCCGGCGGTATCGGCTCGGGCCGGAGTCCTACACCATCGGGAGTGCCGCCGAGCGCCGCCACGGGCTGCAGCAGCAGGCGCTGGCCTCGGTCGTGCGTCTCGCGCAGGTCTCCGAAGATGCCGCGTTCATCTCGGTCCGGCGCGGAACGCACTCGGTTTGCCTGCACCGCGAGGAAGGCACCTGGCCCATTCGCAGTCACGTGCTGCAAGCAGGAGACCGATATCCACTCGGTGTTGGTGCGCACGGCCTGGCGTTGCTCGCCGCGATGTCACCACAAGAAGCTTCTGCTGTCACCGCGGCCAACGCTGCGGAGCTCGCGGAGACCTATCCCAACATCACGCCCGACTGGATCCTCGAACAAGCCGACCGGATTCGTCGGCGCGGCGGTGTCGCGGTCAACGAAGGCACCGTGGTGCCCGAATCGTGGGCCATCGGAATCGCGGTCCCCGACGCCAGCGGCGAACCGGCGATGGCGTTGAGCATCGCGGCCATCAGCTCGCGGTTGGGCCCGGACCGGCAGGCCCGGCTGGCAATCCTGCTCAAGGAAGAAGCCGCTCGTCTGGGTCCGACGCTGCGCCGCAGCGAAGCGTCGGACCTGCGAGCGGACTGATGAATCAACTCTCACCTCGAATCACACCTCTCACCTCAACTGGAGGCGACATGGCCGATCGAACGTCCATCATCGGATGGGGCCACTCGAAGTTCGGCAGACTCGACGAACCCGATGTCACGGCCCTTATCGGCTCAGTGGTCCCAGAAGCGCTCAGCCATGCGCAGGTCGGCGCCGACGAGGTCGACGGTCTGTTCGTCGGTGTCTACAACAACGGCTTCTCCGATCAGGGCTTCCAGGGGTCGCTGGTCTCGCTGACCAGTCCTGAGCTGCAGTTCACGCCCGCGATGCGCGTTGAGAACGCCTGCGGCACGGGTAGTGCCGCGGTGTACGCCGCGTGCGATTTCATCGATTCCGGCCGCGGTGACGTGGCGCTGGTCATCGGCGCCGAGAAGATGACCGGCGTCGACACCTCACGCGCAGGTGAAATCCTTCTGTCCGGCTGCTACCGCCCCGAAGAGTCGGACGTCTCCGGCGGTTTCGCCGGCGTCTTCGCCAACATCGCCAGCGAATACGCCGACCGCTACGGCGACCCGAGCCCCGCGATGGCGGCCATTGCCGCGAAGAACCACCACAACGGGATGACCAATCCCTACGCCCAGCTGCACAAGGACCTCAGCTTCGAGTTCTGCAACCAGGTCTCGGACAAGAACCCCTATGTGGCGGCCCCGCTTCGCCGCACGGACTGCTCGCTGATCTCCGACGGGGCCGTGGCGCTGGTGATCACGAGCGCGGATCGCGCCAAGTCCGCGCCCAGACGAGTCTCATTCCGCGCCCGTGCGCATGCCAACGACTTCCTGCCGTTGTCGAGGCGCGATCCTATCGAGTTCGCGGGTGCGCGCCGAGCTTGGAACCAGGCACTGGAACAGGCTGCGACGAGCACGACTGACCTGGACTTCCTCGAAACCCACGACTGCTTCACCATCGCCGAACTCATCCAGTACGAGGTCTTCGGACTGGCCGAGCCTGGTCGCGGTCGCGAAGTGATCGAGCAGGGCATCGCGCTGCCCGATGGGAAGCTGCCCATCAACAGGTCCGGAGGGCTCAAGGCCAAGGGCCACCCCATCGGGGCCACCGGTGTGTCCATGCACGCCATCACCGCCATGCAGCTCACGGGCGAGGCGGGCACGTTCCAGCTCCCCGAGGCGAACCTCGGCGGACTCTTCAACATGGGTGGCACAGCGGTCACCAACTACGCATCCATTCTTGAGAGGTGGTAACCGCATGACCACACGATCGACCCACGCGCAGCGCACCACCAACCTGGCGACTTTCCTGACCCAGACCGCCACCCGGCTGCCGGATCGTCCGGCGATCATCCGGGGCGAGACCACCTGGACGTGGTCGCAGTTCAACGGACGCGTCAACGCGCTGGCCTCTGCAATGCGCGAGCAGGGAGTCCGCGCCGGCTCCAAGGTTCTCCTGCACAGCGCGAACTGCATGGACTCGCTCACGGTTCTCTACGCCACCTGGCGGTTGGGGGCGATCATCGTACCCACCAACCACAAACTGCTGCCCGACGACGTCGTCCCGCTCGCTCAGCTCGTCGCCCCGGACCTGGTCATCCTCGATGACTCGTGCGAAGCGCACGCACGAGCGCTGGCCGACTACGAAATCTGGTCGATCGGCGACGAGCAGGACGCCACCGTCGAGTTCGGCAGCGCTCGCGTGCCTCAGTTGATCGACAAGTACAGCAGCCGCGGTGAGTCCGTCGTCGACGAACCCGTCTTCGTGAACTCACCGGCGTGGTACTTCTTCACCTCCGGTACCAGCGGCCGCCCGAAGGCTGCCGTGCTCAACCACGATCAGATGGCGTTCGTGGTGACCAACCACATCTGCGATCTGATGCCGCACCTGACCGACCGCGACGCCACGCTCGTGCTGGCTCCCCTCTCCCACGGCGCCGGCGTGCACGCCCTGACCCATGTCGCTCGCGGGGCCGCGATCGTGCTCACCACCAGTGAGACCCTCGACCCGACCGAGGCGTGGGAGCTGATCAACCGCCATGCCGTGTCGACGATGTTCACCGTGCCCACCATCCTCAACAAGCTGGTGCAAGCCGCTCCACCCGGGCACAATCCCGACGAATGCAGCCTGCGCTATGTCGTCTACGCAGGCGCGCCGATGTCTTCCCGGGACCAGCGCACCGCCCTGGACACCCTCGGCAAGATTCTCGTGCAGTACTACGGCCTGTGCGAGGTCACCGGCAACATCACCGTGCTGCCGCCGCAGCTGCACGGCACCACACCTGAGCCTGATGGCATTCCCACGGCCGGGTACGTGCGCACGGGCATGACGATCAGCATCCAAGACGACGACGGCCGCGAGCTCGAACCCGGCCAACGCGGCGAGATCTGCGTCTGCGGACCCGCGGTCTTCGCCGGATACCTCGACAACCCCACCGCCAACGCCAAGGCGTTCCGCGACGGCTGGTTCCGCACCGGCGATCTGGGCTACGTCGATCAGACGGGCCTGCTCTACATCACCGGCCGCGCATCGGACATGTTCATCTCCGGCGGTTCCAACATCGACCCGCGCGAGGTCGAGGAGAAGCTGCTCAAACACCCAGATGTCGTCGCAGCGGGCGTAGTCGGCGCGCCCGATGCCACGTGGGGCGAAGTCGGATACGCCCTGTGCGTTCCCCGCCCGGAGTCGTCACTGACCATCGACGAGCTGCTGACCTGGTGCCGCGCGAACATGGTCCGCTACAAGGTTCCCAAGCGAATCGAGTTCGCCACCGCACTGCCAACTTCCGGGTACGGCAAGGTCACCACCGCCCTGCTCAAAGAAGAGTTCCTCAACCGGGGCTCCTGGCCTACCGAGGTCTGACCATGACAACCTTCCCATCCGAAGTGCTGCCCGAGGTCCGCTACCTGACCCAGCCAGGTACGCCGGTGCCCCGCCGGGTCGACGTGCATCCGACGACCCTCCACCCGGTCAGCGTCGAGTTACCGGCCGGCACTCCCCTGCTGGAAGCTCTGCAGCAGGTGGTGTTCGACCAGGGCTACACCAGTGCGTTCGGTGAACTGCGCGGCGGAGCGTTCACCACGTTCAACTACTACATCCCGGCGGTGTGCGAGGCCGGCACCAGCGTCGCAACCTTCAGCGAACCCTTCACCGGCAACAGCCCAGCGGCGTTCATGCGCGGTGGACTGACCATCGGCCTGCGCGACGGCGAGGCCTTCACCCACTGCCACGCTCAGTTCGTCGATGCTGACGGGATCATGAGAGCCGGTCACCTCATCCCGGAGTCGGTCATCGTCGGACCTGGCGTGACCGCGGACCTCTACGCCACGCGAGACGTCGCGATGACGGTGCTGCCCGACACCGAGATCAACTTCCCGGTGTTCCAACCGCAACCCGCCACACCAGCACAACCCTCAGTCGGCACGTCCGGCGGCCTGCGCTCCATCATCGCCCGGATCCACCCCAACGTCGACATCACCGAAGCGATCGAAGACCTCGCCGCTCAACACGGGTTCGACACCGCCGTGATCCGCGGCAAGATCGGCTCCTTCGTCGGTGCCACCCTGGCCCAGGGCGACCAGATCGTCACCGCTCCCGGCCCCGCCACCGAAGTCATGTACCTCGACGGCACGGTCCGCCGCGACGAAACGGGCGCGCACCGCGCTGAGCTGACCTGCGCGGCCGCAGCCGTCGACGGCAACGTCTACAGCGGCGCGGTCATCAAGGGACACAACCCCATCGCCATGACCTTCGAACTCGCCCTCTCCGAACCAGCGGAAGCCTCCCAGTGATCACCGACCCCACCGCGATTGATCAAATCGTCGATCGCCTTCCTGTCGACATCATCACCACCGACCCGGACGTCGTGGCCACGTACGCCGCCGATCAATCGCAGTTCACAGAACGCGCGCGACCGATCGCGGTGGCGATGCCTCGCACCACCGATGAAGTCGCAGCCTGTGTTCGCGCAGCTCATGAACACGGCATCGTCGTCGTGCCACGGGGCGCCGGTAGCGGGCTCAGCGGTGCGGCCAACGCGCCAGCGGGCGCGATCGTGCTGAGCCTGCACCGCATGACGGCCATTCGCGAGCTCGACACCGAGAACCGCGTCGTCGTGGTCGAACCTGGCGTCATCACCGCCGAACTCCGTGAACACGTCAGGAAGGCCGGCCTGTACTACCCGCCGGATCCCGGCAGTGTCGATTTCTGCACGATCGGCGGCAACGTCGCCACGAACGCCGGCGGAATGTGCTGCGTCAAGTACGGCGTCACCGGTGATTTCGTGCTCGGGCTCGAATGCGTGCTCGCCGACGGCCGCATCATGCGAACCGGGCGACGAACGGTGAAAGGTGTCGCCGGGTTCGACCTGACCAGCCTTCTCATCGGTTCCGAGGGGGCTCTTGCGGTCATCACCGAGATCACCTTGCGACTGCTCCCGGAACCAGCCGAACCCCACACACTGGTGGCGTCGTTTCCCACTCTCGACGGTGCGGGCCAAGCAGTCAGAGCGATTTCCGGGGCGGGGATCACTCCTTCACTTCTGGAGATCCTCGACCGCACCACGGTCAGGGCCGTCGATGACATGACGCGCATGGGCCTCGGTGATGACACAGCGGCGTTGCTGTTGATTCAGCACGACGGAGCAGATGCTCCCGACGCGCTCGTCAGCATCGAAAAACAGTGCACAGCGGTCGGTGCCAGCGAGATCGTGGTCAGTTCCGACCAGACCGAAGCCGACATGCTCCTCGAGGCGCGGCGTCAGGCGCTCCCCGCACTCGAGCGGCTCGGCGACTGGCTGCTCGACGACGTCTGCGTGCCGTGCTCACGCATCACCGATCTCATCGCCGCGATCGAGCGCATCTCGGAGCAGACTGGGCTGACGATCGGGGTGTTCGGACATGCGGGAGACGGCAATCTCCACCCCACCATCATCTACGACGACACCGACGCCTCCAGTCGCGATCTCGCCTTCGAAGCCTTCAACGCGATCACCCAGGAAGCGCTCGACCTGGGCGGCACGATCACCGGTGAACACGGTGTCGGTCGTCTCAAGGCCGGGTGGCTGCGAAGCGAGCTCGACCCCGTGAACCTCGCTGTCCATCAATCTGTGAAACACGCCTTCGATCCCACGGCCACGCTCAACCCAGGCGCCGAGTTACAAGCTCGTGCTTGAGGCGCCAGACGCCCGTTCCGCAAGGCAGCCGGACCCGCTGGAGTGCCCAATCCAGCGGGTCGTGCTGTCCCCAACCTCCACGAGGAAACCCTAATGATCATCGCTCTCGATGACGCCCGCACGCCCACGATCGCACCCGAAGCTTGGATCGCTTCCAGCGCGGTCGTGGTGGGAGCCGTTACCGTCGGGACCGAATCCGGAGTCTGGTACAACGCCGTCGTCCGGGCCGACGACGAAGCCGTCATCATCGGACCACGGACCAACGTGCAGGACGGATCGGTCATCCACGCCGACCCAGGCAGCCCCGCCACCATCGGTGGAGGTGTCTCCATCGGCCACAACGCCACCATCCACGGATGCACCATCGGAGACAACGTCCTCATCGGAATGGGCGCGACCGTCATGAACAACGCTGAGGTCGGCGAGGACAGCCTCGTAGCAGCCGGCGCGCTCGTGCCAGAACGAACGGTCATCCCACCGCGCTCCCTGGTCGCAGGAGTCCCGGCCAAAATCCGACGCACCCTCACCGACGACGAAGTCGACGGCATCCGCGCGAACGCAGCCCACTACGTGACCAAGCGCAGCGAGCACGCTGTCGCAAATCCAGAGTGAAGGACGAACTGCGGTGAACGAAGCACTGAGGCAGGTGCTGAGTCGAGATGAGACCGCGTACGGACTTTGGGTGACGTCAGAAGCGTCATCGGTGACGGAGATCGCGGGCGCCCTCGGCTTGGACTGGGTTTGTGTAGATATGGAGCATGGATACCTCGACTACCGAGACATCCAAGGGCATCTCACAGCCGCACGAGGCACCGATCTCACAGTTCTCGTGCGCCCGCCCACACAGGACCTCGAGCCTATCAAGCGCACCTTGGACATAGGCGCCCACGGCGTCATCGTCCCGCTCATCAACACGGCCGAAGAGGCGCGCGCAGCAAGCCAGCACGCCTATTACCCTCCGCGCGGCCGACGCGGCATCGGCGGCGAGCGCAGTGTCACCTGGGGCCTGGAGCTCGATGACTACGTTCGCAACGCGAACAAGGAGCTGCTGTTCGTGCCGATGATCGAGACGCAGAGCGGTTACGAGAACCTCGACGACATCATGTCCGTGGGAGGCGTAGAGGCAATCTTCCTGGGCCCCGGAGACCTGTCGGCCAGCCGCGGGGCGGTCGGCGATTGGGAGGGCCCTGGGGTCGCAGAGATCAATTTGGACATCTTGAAGCGAGCTCGCGGTCGCGGCATTCACGCTGGCCTCGTCGCTCGCGGGACCGACGAGGCGATGATGAGACGCGATCAGGGGTTCGGCATGGTTGCACTCGGTTCCGATATTGGACTGCTGATTCGCCAAATCCGTTCAATGACAAACGCTCTCGATCGCGCTACGCAGCATCACAGTTGGTTCTGATCAGGTACTGCGTGGACCTCGTTGATGATCAACGAGTCCGTCATCCAGCAGCACTACGAGGAACTGGCCAAGTTCCGGTACACCCACGCTGAAACAGAGAGGAATGCCATGCGCGGCAAAAACCTCACGATGATCACCTCTGACTCCGTTCACATCGCGTTCGACGATGAGGGCAATGGCCTGCCGATCGTGCTTCTCCACGGCTATGGCTGCCGACGCGGGCACTGGGAGTATCAGAGAGAGGCGCTCCTGGAAGCCGGCTACCGAGTCGTGGCCGTCGATCTTCGCGGCCACGGCGAATCGGACACCCCGAAGCACGGACAGACCCTGGCACGACTCGGACAGGACGTACGCGAGCTCCTCGAGCAGCTGGACCTCCACGACGTCACCCTCGTCGGCCACTCGATGGGCGTTTGTGTGGCGCTCGCGATGTTCACAGTCTCTGGGTTTGATCGCATCACACGATTCGTTTCTGTTGACCAGTCTCCGAAGATCATCAATGACGAAGAATGGTCGTGGGGCGTCAAGAATGTCACGTGGAAGAACGTTGACGACTGTGTCCACTGGCGCTTCAAGTGGAGCAACGAAGAGCTGGAACCCGCACTTCCTGCGGGGTCTGCAATGGGCGAAGAGCCGTGGGAAAAATTCGATCACCAAGCGGTAATCAAGCTCTTCGTTGACCACTTCGTCGCTGATTGGCGCGACACCCTGCCTCGTCTGCCCATGCCCACCTGGGTGGTGACTTCGCGCTTCACGAACTACTACCACCTCGAGGGCATGGAGTGGTTCGCAAACGAGGTCCCCGATGGCCGACTGTCGGTTTTCGAGCACAGCGGCCACAACCCGCACGTGAGCGAAGCAAGCGAGTTCAACCGATGCTTGCTCGAATTTCTAGGCGACAACTGACGATGTGCCCAGCCACAATGGGCTGGGCACATCGTCACACCTATGTCGTCTCGCCGAGACCCTCGGAGCTCTAGCGATCACGCCGCGGTCGCCGCCACAGCAGCTGCGCCGGTTCAGGTCCCAGAGCGAGACCTCGAAGACTCAGCCGCCGCGCTTGACGGCGTTGAGCAGCAGCTGGGCGACGTCGACGACCTCGACGGACTCGTTGGCGACCTTCTCGCTCTTCCGAGCGGTCAGACCGTCGGAGAGCATCACCTTGCAGAACGGGCAACCGGTGGCGATCTTCG